>QXYP01000175.1 GCA_009886815.1 Halieaceae bacterium | reverse complement strand
CAAGGGGCGGCCTGGCAATAAACGTGCTCGAAGTGCCCGTTAGCTTGATCGAATGCTGAAGCTCACCGCGGGCTTAGACTAAACACGACCGCCTACAGGTAGCGCTCTTGATAAAATAAACCGCGCCACAGCGTGCTTACAGGTGCGGGCGCGGGCGCCTAACCTAACACCACCTACCACCAACACCGTAGTTGCTTTACTGAGCCCCCGGTGCAAATGGCCATGCTGTCTATACTCTGAGGCGGCCTCCCACCGCGCCTAAAACCTGCGTCAGACAGACCTTGAGTGATCTCTATGGCGTAAAACCACCATTACACGATCCCATGCGTACAATCAGTTGTTAGCGATAAGTTGGGTGGCCAAGGAGACTCACCATGCCGAATAAAACCGAAGTCGCCGTTCTTGGGGCTGGGTTGGCGGGCCTTGTGGCGGCCCGAGAGCTCATGGCTGCGGGTAAGCAGGTTACCTTACTCGAAGCCCGTGACCGCGTTGGCGGAAGAACATGGACCGTGCCTTTTGCCAATACGGGCCTCAACGTTGACCTTGGCGCAGAATGGGTTATCCCAACAGCCCACACCGCCATGGTGGAAGAGCTTAAGCGTTATCATTTGCCCCTCGAGGCCCCCGATGGCATTAAAGACTTAGTTAACGCCCTGCCCCAACATATTCATGCCGACTATCAGCGTTTGTTGGCGTGGGTGGATACCGACGCCGCGCGTATTAATCCCAACAACCCCGACTGGTACCGAACGGTAGAGCACCTAGATCAGCCGTTCTCCGACTATCTCCGTGTTCGTTGCGAATGTGACGCCGCTAAAGACTTACTTTTAGCCGACGGTTTTGCCCTGCATGGGGCCGATCCCGATCGCTACAGCACCATCAATATGCTGCACGACGTAGCGGCCTTTGGAGGTACAAAGGAAGCTTTTCAAGCCGACGAACAACGTATTGGTGGAGGCGCGCAGGCCTTATCATTGGCGATTGCAAAAACTCTGGCTGGAACAATACAGGTAGATTGGCTCGCTCAACGCATTACCCAAACCCCTGAAGGGGTTGAAATTGCCGGGCCCAATGGAACGTTGGTAGCACAAGCACTCATCATCGCCCTGCCCGTTAACGTGATGTCCTCTCTGACAATGGACTTTCCTATTGACCCTGCCGCCCGCCGGGTGATTCAAGAGCAGCATCCGGGCGCAGCGGCAAAAGGCTGGGCCTCAATCAGTTGTCCTGAACCCATTCACTCATCGGGATGGCCCAATGCGGTTGAAGTCTACAGCCGCAAAGGCACTTCGATGTCTGCTATTGCCACCTTTGCAGTCGCCGACCCCTCCCACGATGAGGCCTTGGCAAAGTCATGGCAGTCAGTGCGCTCCAGGCACCCCGACCTGCAGTGGCATAACGACTTTTTATCCCATGACTGGGTCAATGACCCCCTGGCACAGGGCACGTGGCTATCAGCCGCCCCAGGACAACAAGAAGGCTGGCACCAACTAGCGGACAACCCACCCCCAATTATCTTTGCGGGTGGCGATATCTCACGGCGTTGGTATGGCTGGATGGAAGGCGCCGTGACCTCCGGACGAGACAGTGCCTACCGTATCCGAAGTTATTTAGAGCAAACCTCAGTAAGCCCAGCCACCGGCTAACAACCCCTATTCGCGATAGCCGCGATAGCCGCGATAGCCGAAAATAGTCACGATAGCCGAAAAACCGCCGTTTAAAGGGCCATACGCGGCTTAGTGCAAAGCCTGCAATAACCGGGTACCCGACAACGCTGCCTCTAGCAGCGGTTAAACCCAGTCGCTATAAGCTACAGTCAATTTGAGACATGACTCTGGTAAGCCGCGGTCAGTAACGGCCAACCTTGAGATAACAACCCTTCGGAGAATTGCGGTTGCTTAAGCAGTGAGCGATGAAGTCGCTCGAGGTTCTTACGTCGAAACGACCCCCTGGAATGACGCACTAAGGTGCAGCCATCGAAGTCGATGATAAACACCTCATTGCCACGCAGCAGAATATTACTGGCGTTCAAATCACTGTGGTTGACCCCGTTATTGTGAAATAACGCTATGGCTTTGCCCACCGATTGCCACTGAGTCGCCTGCACGGCTGCAGCCTCTACAAGATGCTGAAGCGAGGTCACGCTCTCGAGACGCTCGAGAATAATAACCCCGGTATAGCGCCAACCTGAACGCTCAACCAACACCGCAACAGGTTTGGGCACCGGCAGCTCACGAGAGCGCAACAACTGGAGTAACCGGAACTCCCGAAACATGCGTGACCGTTCATAACCGGTAAAGACGTAAGATTTTTCAGCCAGATTTCGAATGAAGCCGCCGCGATAATAGGGCTTTAATAGCCACCGCCGGCTCTCATGTTCAACAAAATACGCAGCTCCACGACCGTCAGTGATCGCCTCACGGTTTGGCCAATTTGCACTATCAAACAACTCGGGCGTCGGCTTTTCGACGCAGGTCCCATCGAACAATATTTGCCCAGAATCGCAGTTGATTGTTTCGGCTGTCATGTCACAAACACTCACATTGCCACCCGTCGTTGACGGCATTACATTACAGGCGCTGCTTAAACACCACTTTCCGCTACCTGCCTAACTGAGCGTACACTAGGCGCCTTGGGATATCGAAGGCCTTGCAACTAAATGGCGAAACGTTTGACTATTTTTTCCAACACATTGAAAGCTAACCGCACTCGATTGCCATGCGGCGCGAAGACAAATCAACACTCAAAAACGGGCATATCGACACTATGATAAAACCCAAGGGGCGCCGGATAGGTTTAATTCGCCTCTCGGCAATTGGCGATGTTTGCCATGCCGTGGCAACCGTACAAGCCCTACAGCGTCATGCGCCGGAAGATGACATCACCTGGATTATCGGTCGCACAGAAGCCGCCTTGATTGCCGATTTACCCGGCATAACCTTTGTGATCTTCGATAAAAAACAAGGGCTCAAGGGGTTCCGAGAAGTGCTCAAGGCGATCCCTGCCCCCTTTGATGTGTTGCTGCACATGCAGGTCTCTTTCCGGGCCAATCTATTGGCTGCAGTTGTGCCAGCGAAGATCAAGTGGGGGTTCCCCAAGCACTTGTCCAAAGAATTGCATGGCCTGGCCATAAACCGACGGGTGCCAATGCCGGAGACGCCCCACGTACTCGAAGGTTTTCAACACTTTGCCTACGCGTTGGGTGTTCCGGCTTTTACCCCAAAGTGGTCAATTCCTATTCCTCAAGCCGACCAAACCTGGGTCGACTCGCGCTTGGCTCAAAATCAGCCCTATGTCGTCATTGCGCCCTCTGCCAGTAATTCTGAGCGTAACTGGTTGATTGATCGCTATGCGGCGCTTGCCGATCACCTTCAAGCCTCTGGTTATGCCGTAGTCCTAACCGCATCACCGGCCGCATCTGAAATGAACTTGGCACAAAAGATCGCCGACTTGGCCGAAGCGAACATGGTAAATATCGCCGGTCAAACCAACCTTAAACAGCTCCTCGCAGTCGTTGCGGGTGCCAGCCTCGTCATAGCACCTGACAGCGGGACTGCGCACATGGCGGTCACCCAAAATACGCCGACCATCGGTTTATATGCCCACAGCAACCCGCGACGGACCGGGCCTTATCTCTATCCGGCTCTGACGGTAGACGCCTACCATGAAAACTTGCAGCGTCTGTTTTCGGATTCAGCGAAGACCCCCAAGTGGGGCACGCGACTCAAAGGTGCGCATTTAATGCAGGATATTTCGTTATCTGAGGTGATCACCAAGGTCGATGACGTATTAGGTGCCCTGCCACTATCAGGCGACCTTTGATGGCTAGCATTCCCGTGACGTTTGCAGCCCTGGAATCTAGCAACCCTCACATTTAGCACGCCTAATAAGCAAGACCCCTGACATTAAGAGTCAGGACCGGCAGATTCCCTTTCGATAATCCATAGGTAGGCCTCTTTCAGGAAGGCATAAAACGACTCCACGACCGATTGCACCAAACCGCGCCAGCCCGACAGTATCAGTCCACGTAATAAGTAAACTTTGATAAAGGTTATGGGGAAAATAAGCATTAACTTCAGGCCATTAAAGCGTTTACCGGCAAGAAATTTATCTTCAGCCCGCAACCTCGCATACTTAATGTGCTTGGTCACGTAAATCCCTAGGTCGTTATAACCCCAGTGGGTCAGCGTTTGCTCGGTGGTGACTAATCGGCCCTTACCCTGAATATTTTCATGAACTCGGCGATCCGTCGGGTACTGCACCAGTGATTTTCTAAAGCATCGCGTAATGGCCCGTTTGCGCGACTTAGGGTGCATGGGAGCACCCATAAATATATCTTCAATCCGAAGGCGAATGAGATCCCATTGATTGGACGCGATCAGACCTTTCAATTCGCCCAGCAGCACAGGCGGCACAACTTCGTCACCGTCAAGATTCAAACACCATTCGTTGCTGCACAAACCCAATGCAAAGGCTTTTTGTTGAGAAAACCCTTGCCATTCGTGGTGCACGACCCGGGCGCCTTCACGGCGGGCAATTGCCACCGTGTCATCTGTTGAACCTGAATCAACGACGATAACCTCATCAAAATCAGCCACGCTTTGCACGGTGGCCCCAATAGTTTCCGCTTCGTTCAGGGTGACAATAAATACGCTGACTTTGGTCACTGCGTAATCACTCCCAAAGGCCGTAGTGTGGTCGCCACTGCGCAAATGCGCCGCTCCGGCAAACACCTAATCACAGCGAGCTCTGCTCCGTGATAGGGATTGTGCGCTGCAAAACCACCAATCCTGCGTATTTATTGAACGCATATTGCGCCAGAACAATGGCCAGCAAAAATCCTCGCCAACCATCAAGACAGCCCAACCGAAGCAGGTACTGCTGAGTAAAGTCAGTAAAAAATCGCAGGGTCGCATAGGCTAAAGAACTGCGTTTTCCAGACTTAAATTTATCTGCAGCACTGAGCGCGGCGTACTGAACATGCTTCTCTTGCAGGTGACGATAATTGCGCCAACTGTAATGGCGTAATTTGGCTTTTAAACAACGAACTTTCTCGGAGGGCAGTATCAAGGTCTCGTGAACCGCAGCATCTTTAAAACGCGCCCCCTCCTTCAAAAATAGCTTCCCTTGAGGCGACGCATAGCGACCAAAGTTAACCGGTTTACCAAATAGGATCGTTTGCCAAGGAATTTTTACCAGGGTCTCTTCGATGGCGTCGCGACTCAAAAAGTCGTCGATTTCCGCCTTAAGACTTTCTGTTATCTCCTCATCAGCATCGATATTCAGAACCCATTCGTGCTGGCAGTAGGTCAATGCCCGGTTGCGCTGAGCCCCAAAGCCGGGCCAATCCGTGCAG
>QXYP01000174.1 GCA_009886815.1 Halieaceae bacterium | reverse complement strand
CCCACAAAGTAACCCGCATCCACCGAATCCCGCTGTGTGTTAAATCGCGCGAGTCGCAAAGCAGCGCAAGCTGTATATAAAAATGCCGCTACCCAGCCCAGCTTCCCCATATCGGCCAGTGCCCAGTTAAACATGAGCAGCGCTGGTGCAATTCCGAAGGAAATCATATCGGACAAACTGTCGTATTCGGCACCAAACGCGCTGGTGGTGTTGGTCAAACGGGCGACCCGCCCATCTAGGCCATCGAAAATCATCGCCACCAAGATCGCGACAGATCCCGCGTAAAAATCTCCCTGCATCCCGGCAATGACCGAGTAAAACCCGCAAAACAGCGCGCCGGTGGTAAACAAGTTGGGCAGTAAAAACACGCCTCGGGCAGGGGCTGCCGCCCCCGCAGTATGGTCCTCCTCGTAGTCACCGACCAGCGATGAAAGGGGCCCCTCAAGCTGCTCAGCAGCTCGCTCGAAATTATCGTCTTCTTTCTTATCAACGTCGGTAGTGGACATAGGACTCGTTCATTAAAAATGCATAGGTAGTTTAACAGTGCCTGAGAATCTAAGGGCCAGCGTTAAAAAAAGGCTCGCCGCAAAGATCACAACAAGATTTTTCTGCGGCCAAAGGGTATACTCGGCGCCGTTTTTTAACAGCATAACACTCTCAAAGACACCCTCAGGAGAATATGGTGAGCAATTATTTCAATACGCTACCCCTACGTATTCAGCTCGAAGAGCTTGGTAAGTGCCGATTCATGGATCGCGCTGAATTCGCCGACGGTGTAGATGCCCTGCGCGGCAAGCAAATTGTCATTATTGGCTGCGGTGCCCAGGGGCTCAATCAGGGACTCAATCTCAGAGATAGTGGCCTTGACGTGGCCTATGCACTTAGGCCCGAGGCTATCGCCGAGAAACGCGCCTCCTGGCAACGGGCCACGGACAATGGCTTTAAGGTCGATGATTACCAGGCGCTTATTCCAACCGCCGATGTGGTGATGAACCTGACTCCCGATAAACAGCACACCCCCGTTGTCGAGGCTGTCATGCCGCTTATGAAAGAAGGGGCATGCCTCGATTACGCACACGGTTTTAACTTAGTAGAAGAAGGCATGCAGGTTCGCAAGGACATCACCGTTGTCATGATGTGCCCCAAATGCCCGGGTACTGAGGTCAGAGAAGAGTACAAGCGCGGGTTTGGTGTTCCTACATTGATTGCTGTACATCGGGAGAATGACCCCCAAGGAGAAGGCATGGCCATTGCCAAGGCCTTAGCTGCGGGCACCGGAGCTCACCGAGCTGGCGTACTCGAATCTTCACCGATTGCCGAAGTGAAGTCAGATTTAATGGGCGAACAGACCATTCTATGCGGCATGCTGCAATCTGGATCGCTGCTCTGCTTTGACCGCATGGTCGCACTGGGCACAGATCCTAGTTACGCCGCCAAATTGGTACAGTATGGATGGGAGACGGTCACAGAGGGCCTCAAGCAAGGCGGCATCACAAACATGATGGACCGACTCACTAACCCTGCCAAAATTAAGGCCTTTGAACTAGCCGAGAGCATGAAAGATATCCTTCGACCTCTTTTTGAGAAACATCAGGACGACATCATGTCTGGCGTGTTCTCAAGCACCATGATGGCAGACTGGGCGCAGGACGATGCCAATTTATTGAAGTGGCGCGCAGAGACCAATGAGACGGCTTTTGAGAAGCAGGCCCTCACTGAGGAAGAAATCACCGAGCAGGAATACTACGACAAGGGCATTCTGATGATCGCCATGGTCAAAGCCGGCGTAGAGCTGGCTTTTGAGACAATGGTCGACGCCGGCATTATCGAAGAATCTGCATATTACGAATCCCTCCACGAAACGCCACTCATTGCCAATACGATCGCCAGAAAGAAACTGTATGAGATGAATGTTGTGATTTCCGATACGGCCGAATATGGCTGCTACCTGTTTGATCAAGCCGCTAGGCCTTTGCTGACTGAGTTCATGCAATCAGTAGGCAGCGATGTCATTGGCGGTGGCATGGCCGGCTGTAATGGTGTCGATAACAGAACGCTTATTGAAGTGAATGCCGAGATTCGCAACCACACGGTAGAACTCGTTGGCGAAGAATTGCGCGGCTACATGACCGAAATGAAATCGATCGTATAAAAGGTTTAAACGCATAAAAAAAGGAGCCGTGAGGCTCCTTTTTTTATGCCCGAATAACTCGGGCGCTTAACGCTTACACACGCGCTTACAGCAACGGCGCTATAACTAGGCTCACAATAGCCATAACGTTAATCAAAATGTTCATGGAAGGCCCTGAAGTGTCCTTGAAGGGGTCACCCACAGTGTCGCCAACGACAACCGCCGAGTGCGTGTCTGAACCCTTGCCGCCTAGGTTGCCCTTTTCGACATACTTCTTGGCGTTATCCCAGGCACCGCCGGCATTGGCCATCATTAGCGCCATCAAAACACAGCCTAACAAGCCACCCGCTAACATGCCGCCCAAAGATTCAGGACCCAAGCCAAAGCCCACAATGACAGGCGCAAGCACCGCAATAGCGCCAGGCAGAATCATGCGCTTCAGCGCTGCTGTGGTGGCAATATCGACACACCTTTCGGTATCGGGATCAGCTGTGCCTTCAAGCAGGCCCGGAATTTCCCTAAACTGCCGGCGAATTTCATTAATCATATCGAAGGCCGCTTCACCCACCGCAGTCATAGTGATAGAAGCAATAAGGAACGGTATGGAACCACCAATGAACATGCCAATCAAAACCTGAGGTTCAGATAATTCAAGCGTAAATCCAGGGTTGAGTACTGCCACAGTACTGACGTAGGCCGCGATGATGGCGAGTGCTGCCAGTGCTGCAGCACCAATCGCGAAACCCTTACCAATAGCCGCTGTGGTATTACCCACTTCATCGAGACCATCAGTAATTTTTCGCGTGTCCTCACCCATGCCTGACATCTCAGCAATGCCGCCGGCGTTGTCCGCGACCGGACCGTAAGCGTCAATGGCCATGGTAATACCTACCGTCGATAGCATACCCACCGCAGCAATACCCACACCGTATAAACCTGCCAGTTCGGTAGAGGCATAAATAATGGCCGCTAAAGCCAGTATCGGAATCACCACCGACTCCATACCCACCGCTAGGCCCGTGATCATGACCGTAGCCGGGCCGGTTTCGCCGGACTTGGCAATTTTACGAACCGGGCTGCCGCCGGTGTAGTACTCGGTAATCAGGCCAATAGCGACGCCACCGACTGCTCCGGAAACAACAGCCCACCAAACCTTAGCGTCTAATCCGAGAGATTCGACCAGGAACCAAGCCATAGCGGCAAATACGACTGGGGCCGCAAGGGTGCCACTACGCAGCGCGTCTTCAGGCGCGGCCGCTGAACGGGCCCGCACCAAGACAATCCCTATTAATGAGGCCAGAAGGCCAACGGTAGCCAAGGCAAGAGGCAACACCATCAAAGAGGTTTGTTGCTCAGTGGCAACCGCCATCGTAGCGGCGATAGCGATACAGGCAATCATCGAACCACAGTAGCTCTCGAAGATGTCTGAACCCATACCGGCAATGTCACCCACGTTATCGCCCACGTTATCTGCGATAACACCGGGGTTACGAGGGTCGTCTTCAGGAATGCCGGCCTCAATTTTACCGACGAGATCGGCGCCCACATCGGCACTTTTGGTAAAGATACCGCCACCCACTCGGGAAAACAGCGCGACAACCGAAGCACCCATGCCAAAGCCGTGAATAGAATGTGCTGATTCAGCGTCGGTGCCGAAAAAATAGAAAAGACCGCCCAATCCAATAAGCCCCAGTGAAGCAACGCAAAGACCCATGATTGAACCACCATAGAACGCGATATTCAGCGCCTTCGCTGGACCGGAGTCATTGGCGGCTACAGCGGTTCTGACGTTGGCACGGGTCGCGGCATACATACCGAGATAGCCCGCTGTCGCTGAAGACACCGCACCGACAATGAACGCTATTGCCGTATCTTGGCCCAGAGGGGACAGATAGATACCGAGGACCAATACCCCAGCAAATGCGGCTAGCATTTTATACTCGCGATGCATGAACACCATCGCACCAATATGAATTTGGTCCGCAATACGCTTTACATTATCGGGACCCGCGTCGTGCTTAGACATCACGCTATAGATGACAAAGGCTATTAACAGCCCGACTAAACCAACGATCGGCGGCATAATTAGATCAAACGCCATAAGAAATTCCCCAGTGATTGTTTTATTTATCGCGGGGAGTCTATACGCTCACCACCCGCTCCCGCAATGAAAGATAGACATCAGGCGCTATCAGGGCGCCAATACCTTCTCGCCTCGCGCCATGCCCGCTACACCCGAACGCACGACTTCCATAATTTCGGCATCGCCCAGGGCAGTTACAAAAGAATCCAGTTTCTCAGTTGGGCCTGTTAACTGAATGACGTAGGTCGCGGGGCCTACATCGATAATCTGACCACGGAAAATATCGGTAGTTCGCTTCACCTCATCGCGTTGCTGGCCCACCGCACGCACCTTCACCAACAAGAGATCACGCTCAACGTGAGCGCCCTCGGTAAGATCGACCACCTTGACCACATCGATCAGTTTATTGAGCTGCTTGTTGATCTGCTCAATCTTAAGGTCATCCCCTGTGGTCGTCAGCGTCAAACGCGACAAGGAACGATCGTCTGTGGGTGCCACGTTCAACGATTCAATGTTGTAGCCACGCTGCGAAAACAGCCCCACGACCCGAGACAACGCCCCCGGTTCATTTTCGAGTAATACAGACAGAATACGTCGCATGTTAGGTTCTCTCCGTCTTACTGAGCCACATATCTTTCATAGCACCGCTAGGGGCCACATGCATTGGATAGACATGCTCGTGGGGTTCAACGAAAACATCGAGGAATACCAAGCGGTCCTTCAAAGCGAAAGCCTCGCGCATCGCCGCCTCGAGATCATCTCGCTTCTCCACCTTGATACCCACATGACCAAAGGATTCGGCAAGTTTCACAAAATCGGGCAATGAGGCTGCGTAATGGCTTTCTGAATATCGACCCTCGTACTGCATATCCTGCCACTGCTTAACCATTCCCAAGTAGTTGTTGCGCAAACTCACTATTTTGATCGGGGTGCCATATTGCGCACAGGTAGAGAGCTCCTGAATATTCATTTGAATACTCCCCTCCCCGGTTACACAGGCCACCTCGGCATCGGGCAAGGCCAGTTTAATACCCATGGCCGCGGGCAAACCAAAGCCCATCGTTCCCAAGCCCCCTGAATTTATCCAACGGCGAGGCTTATCAAACTTATAGTATTGAGCTGCAAACATTTGATGCTGACCGACATCTGACGTGACATAGGCATCGCCTTCGGTTACGTCATAAAGACACTTAATAACGTCCTGAGGCATGGCCAGCTCACTTTCGCCGTAGCGGCGTCCATGCCAAAGCCCGTGGGCCTCACGCCAGCTCTCAATTTGCTGCCACCACTGCGCCAACGCTGCAGGTTCAGGCATTTCTCGATCGCTGCCTTCCAATTGGGCATCAATTTGAGCCAGTAGCTCAGTCAGCACCGTTTGAACCGGACCCACAATAGGGATATCGACGGGAACGATCTTAGCGATGGAGGCGGGATCCACATCAATATGAATAATCTTAGCGCCCGGGCAAAATTTGCCCACGGTGTTGGTGACCCGATCATCAAAACGAGCCCCCACCGCCAAAATCACATCGGAGTGATGCATTGCCATATTGGCTTCATAAAAACCATGCATGCCCAGCATCCCCAAAAACTGTCGATCAGAGCCGGGGTACGCGCCCAAACCCATGAGGGTATTGGTGACCGGGTAGTTGAGTTTTTGGGCCAAAGTGGTCAGCAGGTCGCAGCCCTCGCCCTGAATAACGCCACCACCGGCGTAAATAATAGGCCGCTTGGCAGACAGTAATAGCCTAGCAGCCTTACGAATTTGACCCGTATGCCCTTTATTAGAGGGCTGGTAAGAGCGCAAGCTCACACTCTCCGGGTAGTGGTAATCAAACTTGTGCTCGGGGTGGGTGAGATCCTTGGGAATATCAATCACGACGGGGCCCGGCCGTCCCGTGGTCGCTATGTAAAACGCCTTCTTAATAATCGAGGGAATATCTTCAGTGCGCTTCACCATGAAACTGTGTTTCACGATGGGGCGAGACACGCCCACCATATCGGTTTCCTGAAACGCGTCCTCACCAATTAAATGGGTTTGCACCTGCCCAGACAGCACCACCATAGGAATCGAATCCATATAAGCGGTGGCTATGCCGGTGATCGCATTGGTGGCACCTGGCCCCGACGTCACCAAGACAACGCCCGGTTTTCCCGTGGCGCGGGCATAGCCATCGGCCGCATGGGTAGCAGCTTGCTCGTGGCGTACTAAGATATGAGGGACTGAGTCGAGCTTAAAAATTGCATCGTATATATGCAGGGCTGCTCCGCCCGGATAGCCGAATACGTACTCGACGCCTTCGTCTTCCAAAGCCCGGACGATCATTTCGCCGCCAGATAGTTGTTCCATGTTTCGCTCCCACCTTTCAGGGGTGTCATACACTGACGGGAGCCTTGGGCTTTCGCCCCTGCCACACCGCCGCTGCCTGTCGCACGAAACACTGGTCGGATCAAATCCTAGCACCCTGCCAGAACAGCGATCACGAAACCCGTGTATCGGTCGGCCTGCGGGGTAGCGCAGTGTCGAGCCCGAAGTGCGCATAACGCACCAGACGGAACCCGCAAACAGCCCTCATAACTATCCCGTCATGGGGGTGGGCCAGCGGATGAGGGTACTCATCGTTAGCCGTTGCCGTTCGCGTGACGATCGACATAGTGAAAAGGTGTCGTAAAAAAGTCAAGAAATGCTGTGCATTAACAACGTGTGATATTGCCGAAATAGCAAGATAACAGTAGCTTGACTAGCACACGTCGAAATTGAGACTTAACATGCCGACCGCGCTCAGCTGGAACGCCACGATCATCACAACCTGCCTGTTAGGTGTGCTCGCACATCCCACCGTGGCTGCCATTATGTACCGATGGAGTGACATTAATGGCAGACCTGTCATCAGTGACAGGCCACCACCCCCAGGCACGGCCTATACGACCCTAGACAGCGCTCAATACGGCAAAAGCAGCATTCGGCGTGATGAAAAAACCCCAAACACAGTGGAATCAGGCACCGCTAAACCTTCCCAACAAGCACCGAGCGAAAGTCCTGCAGCTTCTGTACACATACAGAAAAATGCCGATCTCTGTAAGCACGCCCAAGACAATATTTACACCTACGAAAATTTTTCACGAATACGCACGGTCGACCCCGACGGTACCGTGCGATTTATGTCTTCTGCAGAAATTGAGGTGAAATTGTCAGATGCCCGTCAGGTAGAAAAAAGCCACTGCTAGCCTTTGAATCGGCCTAGCTACAGGCGATCAATGTTTTCCACGCGAAAAGCTTCCGTGAGCTGATCCGCGCTTAAGGGCTTTATCTCAACAGGATCGAAGCCTTTGCAGCCAATACAAACAGTCACCACATCCTCGGTCACTTCACCAGAACCGCAGCCAGCACCAAAGCAACTCGATCCGTTGGAATCAAGATCTACCGTGACAATGATGGGGGGAATTGGAATACCTTCACCAAATTTCTGACCCAAATCATTTTCTGGAGAAAATAAAGGCACACGATAAGCCTTAGCCGCGCCTAAGTTTGCACACATGCCTGCACCGCCACCATCGGGCTGAAAGGTGTTAAAAAAAACATACCCGCCGCCAATAGCCGACTGATTGACAACCTGCTCTCCACGATCCAGAAGATTGATATACCAGCCATCATAATCTGTGATGACAGCTCCCGACGCCAAGCCTTGAGCAGCATTGACCAACGTGTCGCCATCTAGGTTGATCGTTTGGCGGGCCTTTAAATCAACCTCATCGCCTTGTAAGTAAGGTCTGTCGATAAAGGCATAAAACCGG
>QXYP01000173.1 GCA_009886815.1 Halieaceae bacterium | reverse complement strand
CGAGGTTTGTGGCGGCATGCTTAAACCGGATGTTGTGTTTTTCGGTGGCACAGTCCCCAGAGAACGGGTCAGCCGCTGTCAGGAGGCCCTAACAGCGGCAGACGGGCTATTGGTATTAGGCAGTTCCCTTCAGGTTTTTTCAGGGTTTCGGTTTTGCCGCCAAGCTATTGATCAGGGTAAGCCTCTGGTCATATTGAATGAAGGCGCAACCCGGGCCGATGAACTGGCCACATTGAAAATAAATGCTAACGCGCTGAGGGTGTTTCGCGAACTCAGCTCCCACCTAGCACCCCTCAAACACGCGGCACCAGATCTCTTAAGACACCGAGCCCACCAAGGAATTAACCATGGCTAATGCTTCACTGTACTGGTTCAGACAGGATCTGCGACTCGCCGATCTACCCGGTTTAATTGCTGCCTCCAAATCTGGACAGGTCATCCCCGTCTTTATTTTTGATGAAGCACTAGGGGGCGATTGGAAGTTGGGCGGCGCCAGCCAATGGTGGCTGCACCACAGCCTTCAGAAGCTGGCCGCAGACCTTAGGGCAATTGGCAGTCGGCTCGTACTGCGTCGTGGCGAAACCGTACATGTCATAGCCCAACTTCTTGAAGAAACCGGGGCACAAAATGTTTTTGCCAGTCGCCAATATCAGCCCTGGGCCGACGAGACCGAACAAGGGGTGCGAAAGGTTGCCGAATCTGCGGGTGGCGCATTTAAGCGCTACCCGGGTACTTTACTGTTTGAGCCGGAAAATATCAGAACCGGTGGCGGCACACCCTTTAAAGTATTTACGCCCTTTTGGCGAGCCTGCCTAAAGCAGCCCGCGCCGGCGCAACCCCAACCGGCACCTACGCTCACCAGCCCCAACGAGTGGCCTCATTCAGATGTATTGGACACCTGGGAGCTGTGCCCTAAAAAACCCAACTGGGCGCAAGGCTGGGACACTCTCTGGACTCCGGGAGAAGCTGGTGCGAGCACCGCGTTAAATACTTTTTTGGAAAGCCACGTAAACCGCTACGGCGACGGCCGAGATTTTCCAGCACAGCCCAACACCTCACGTTTATCTCCCTTTCTTAAATTTGGCGAAATCTCCCCGCGTCAAATTTGGTGGACCGCACAAAACGCAAAGCAACGCAGCCCCAACGAAGGGGGCTCTATCGACAAGTTTTTATCTGAAATTGGCTGGCGTGAGTTCTGCAACCATCTCGTGACTCAATTCCCCGCTATGCCAGACAGAGCATGGAATCCAAAGTTTGAGTATTTTCCATGGCAACGCCATGCCGCCAATTTAACCGCCTGGCAAAGCGGCAACACCGGCTACCCCATTATTGATGCCGGCATGCGTGAACTTTGGCAAACCGGCTTCATGCACAACCGTGTGCGCATGGTGGTGGCATCGTTTCTAACGAAACACCTGCTCATGCATTGGCGCGAAGGCGAACAATGGTTTTGGGACTGCCTTTTAGATGCCGACCTGGCTTCGAATGCCTGCAGCTGGCAATGGGTCGGTGGATCAGGGGCCGACGCATCGCCCTACTTCCGAATTTTTAATCCCATTGCTCAGGGCGAGAAGTTCGACAAGTCGGGGGTATACACCCGCCATTGGGTTCCCGAGCTCGCCGAGATGCCCGACAAGTACCTCTACAAACCTTGGGAAGCACCCGAGCTTACGTTGAAAGCCGCTGGGGTTGAGCTGGGTAAGACTTATCCTAACCCTATTGTCGACCATCGTGAGGCAAGAGAAACCGCCCTTGAAGCCTATGCAACACTAAAAAATGTGGCTATGGCTTAAGCGTTTCATTCATTTTCGTCGTCGATAATAGCGACCGCCCGGGTCCAACCCGCCGAACCGCCCCGCACTTTGTGCGGAAAACAGCTGACCGTAAATCCTTCAGCCGGCAAGGCCTCGAGGTTGTGCAGCTTTTCCAGATGGCAATAGCCCACATCGCGACCCGCCTTATGACCTTCCCAAATGATGCTGGCATCTTTGTTTTCAGCATAACGCTCAGCCGTATAACTAAAGGGGGCATCCCAGCTCCAAGCGTCTGTTCCGGTAACCCGAATACCGCGGTCGAGTAAATACAGGGTCGCTTCGTAGCCCATACCACAGCCTTTATTGACATAGTCGGGCTGACCGTAGGCCTTGCCCGCCGCCGTATTGATTAACACAATCTCAAGGGGCTTCAGGGTATGGTTAATACGAGCGAGCTCAGCCTCGACATCGGCCGCGGTCACGACATAGCCGTCGGCTTTATCACGAAAGTCCAGTTTGACACCGGATTGGAAACACCACTCAAGGGGTACTTCATCGATGGTAATAGCGCGTTCGGGCTCCCCATCCTTGCCATTCATCGTGCTGTGATAATGATAGGGGGCGTCTAGGTGCGTTCCGTTGTGGGTGCAAAGCTGAACAAATTCCACGGCCCAGCCCTCTGAGTCGGGTAACTCATCGGTCTCCAAACCGTCAAAAAACAGTTTTACCTGCTCAGCACCGGCATCGTGTCGGATATACTCGATTTTGGGCTGCATCATGGGGGGATCACTGATGACATCGTTCTCAAGATATATCGAAAGATCAATAAAGCGTCGCATAGCCAAGTCTCGTATAGTTCGCAGTGGTTAGAGGTTAACTGCTGTTATGCATTTCGGCGAGTAGATTCATGTCTGTAAAAACAGGTCTCATTCTAGCGGGGGGCGGTGCTCGCGCCGCCTATCAGGTGGGCGTACTGCGTGGAGTCGCCGCGTTACTGCCACCCGATGTCCAGCAGCCCTTCCCCATCATCACGGGAACTTCAGCAGGTGCCATTAATGCGCTGGGACTCGCTGGGCGATCAGGCTCCTTTCGCAGCAGAACTCGGGCTTTGGCCGCCGTATGGGCATCGCTAGACAGCGACGCGGTTTACCGAACCGACGCGGGCGGTGTCATGCGCAACGGTTTCCGTATGCTTTGGGCGCTATTACGAAATAACCAAGCCAACGAACGACCCCTAGCGCTGCTAGATAACAGCCCTTTGCGACGGTTGCTTAACGATATTATTGAATTTAAGCGGGTAGACAGCGCTATCGCTAAAGGTGAATTGGAGGGGCTTGGCATCACCTCCATGAATTACACTAACGGCCACTCCACCACCTTTTATCAGGCTCAGGATCACGTAAAGCCGTGGACCCGGGCCCACCGTCGCAGTGTCCCCTGTCAATTAACCGTCGATCACCTGATGGCATCCTCTGCCCTCCCGACATTGTTCCCCTCGGTGCGTCTCGATACGCATTATTTTGGTGACGGCGCACTGCGACAATCGAGGCCGCTGAGCCCTGCTATACGCCTGGGAGCGGAGCGCCTGTTTATTATCGGTGTCAGCGAAAGTGGCGATGACTTTGAGGAGGACCCACAATCCGAGGTTGCGCCCACTATCCCCCAGGTACTGGGGCAAATGCTCAATGCCGTATTTTTAGACTCAATACAAACCGATCTGGAGTCTCTGCAAAGAATTAATGCCTTGGTTGAGCCATTAAATGCAAAGCAATTACAAAAGGCCGGACTAGCCAATATGCGAGTCATTGACACACTGGTAATCTCGCCTTCTCGCTCGCTCAGTGAACTGGCCAGGGATTACATTAGCGAGTTACCCCGGTCTATGCGCTGGTTCCTCCAGAAAACCGGATCAATTAAGACCACAGGTTCAGGAGGCGCCCTGTCGTATATTTTGTTTGAACCCGGGTACTGCCAGCGGCTCATGCAATTGGGATACGAAGACACCATGGCTCAAGCCGAAGACGTACGCGCGTTTTTCAACGTGGCGCCCCCTTCGGCCGAGAAGCAGAGAAGCACTCAATCACCCCGTCGTGGTTTAACCGGACGTCAAAACGGACTCACCAAGCGATGGCTGCAGCTGATTGGCAGAACGGGTACAAAGGTTTAGAGTCACAGCTCTCAAAAAAAGCCTTTTCAGGACAAATAATGCGCCCACTCCTTGCAGTTCTACTGTCACTGTTCGCAACAACGCTCTCGGCTAATCCCTTCCCTTCGACCTATCAGCCATTACCGTCGTCACCGACGTTAATTACCGATGCGACCATTTTGACAGGGGATGGCCAACGCCTCGACGACGCCGACCTCTATATCGCGGATGGCAAAATCGTTTGGGTAGGAGAAGGTTCAATACCTGCAGAGGGTGTGACCACCATTAATGCCGCTGGAAAGTGGCTCACACCCGGTCTCATTGACGTGCACTCGCATTTGGGTGTCTACCCAAGTCCGGGGGTTTCCGCGCATTCCGATGGCAATGAGGCCACTGCACCTGTTACCGCTGAGGTTTGGGCAGAGCATAGTGTGTGGCCACAGGACCCTGGTTTTTCAAGAGCGATCGCCGGGGGCATTACCTCCTTACAAATACTACCGGGCTCAGCCAACTTGTTTGGTGGCCGCAGTGTAACCCTCAAAAATGTGCCTCAAACAACCTATCAAGCCATGAAGTTTCCCGGGGCGCCCTATGGACTAAAAATGGCATGTGGTGAAAATCCCAAACGCGTGTATGGCGGAAGAAATCAGGCCCCCTCCACAAGAATGGGCAATGTCGCGGCCTACCGCGCTTCTTGGATCAAAGCCCAACGCTATATTCAGGACTGGGAACAATATGAACAAAAGATGGCTAAACAGTCTTCTAATACGGAGGGTGACAGCAATAGCGCCCTTGCCGCAGCGCTGATTAAACCCCCTAAGCGCGACCTCGAGCTCGAAACCCTAGCCGGTGTTTTAAAGGGCGACATCATCCTACACATGCACTGCTATCGTGCCGACGAGATGATAACGATCCTTGATATGGCCGATGAATTTAACTACAAAATGGGCACTTTCCACCATGGCGTGGAGGCCTACAAAATCGCCGATGAATTAGCCGAAAATAACGTGTGTGGTGCACTTTGGGCCGACTGGTGGGGTTTCAAAATGGAGGCTTACGACGGTATTCAAGAAAATATCGCCCTGGTCGATCGGCCTGATAACGGCTGTGCCATTGTTCACTCAGATTCCGAAGAAGGCATACAGCGACTCAATCAGGAAGCCGCCAAAGCTATGGGTAAAGGGCAAGCCGCTGGGTTGGATATTCCACCAGAGCGGGCCATACGGTGGATAACATCGAATGCCGCCAAATCTCTCGGTGTTCATGATCAAACCGGCACGCTCAGCCCGGGGAAAATGGCTGATGTTGTCATCTGGAACCAGAATCCACTGAGCGTCTATGCAAAGGCAGAGCAGGTGTTTATTGACGGCGCTCTTGTGTTTGATCGAGATGACAAAGCCCTGCAGCCGGTCTCTGACTTTGAGCTGGGACAATTGCTGGAGGTTGCACCATGAAGCGCGTGTTGTTTACTGCATTACTCACACTGGCGTGCTCAGTTTCTCTGGCACAGGACCTTCTTATTACGGGCGCTAACCTGCACAGTCAAAGCGACGCTGGCGTCATCGAGAATACGGACATTCTGATTAAAGACGGACGCATAGCGAAGATTGCGCCGCGAATTCCGACCAACAAAATGATCAAGGTCATTAACGCCAACGGTCGGCCCGTAACACCCGCTCTATTTGCTGGCTTAACCGTCTCGGGCTTGAGCGAGGTTGAAGCGGTTAGCGAAGCCGTAGACAGTGGCTACCGAGAACTGTACACCGAGCTCATGCATCCCGAATTTGATGTGCGTTTGGCCTACAACCCACACTCTAGCGTGATACCCATCACACGGGTTGAGGGATTCGGTTTTACGCTGCTGGGGGCTCGTGGCAGCGATAAAACACTCAGCGGCCAAGGTGGCATGGTTCGATTTGATGGCGGCTACTCAAGCTTCGAGGGCAAACCTGTCATTTACGTTCAAACCTCGGGTCGCGCCGCAGGCTCAATGGGAGGATCAAAGGTGGCCCATTGGATGCTGCTTAATCAGGCCTTCAATGAAGCCCTCACTGACGAAGAACTAACGCTCATAACGCCCCAGGGAGCCGCCACCCTCAAGACTGCCAAGTCGGACGGTATTTTTCTATTTCATGCCGATCGAGCTGCTGACATTATGCGGGTGCTCGCTTTTGCAAAAGAGCAAGGCATATCGATTGTTATCCATGGCGGTAGTGAGGCTTGGATGGTCGCTGAGTCACTTGCGGCCGCACAGGTGGCGGTCATCCTGAATCCGCTCAAAAATTTACCCGAGAGTTTTGAATCCTTGGGAGCGCGACTCGATAACGCCGCCCTGCTCCATGAGGCGGGAGTTCCCGTAATATTCAGTAGCGGTGAGACTCACAACGCACGCAAAGTGCGTCAGTTAGCGGGCAATGCTGCAGCTAACGGGCTACCTCATAATGTTGCACTAGCGGCGATCAGCTCGACGCCCGCCGAGGTATTTGGCGGTGAACCTCGCAGTATTGGCAAAGGATCTCGGGCCGATTTGGTAATTTGGAGCGGCGACCCTCTCGAAGTCACTACACAAGCCCAGCAAGTTATTCTCGGTGGCATACCCGATACGATGGTGAGCCGGCAAACGCTATTGCGCGATCGTTATATGGATGCGGCTACCGATATGCCGCGGGCCTATACCCACCCCTAAGGCATACATGTCTTAAAGGGGCAATGGCTGGCGAGGGGCAATGCGACAACTCGCTACCAAAAGACGTAGGGAGCAGCCCGTCTTGAGCAGCTCGCAGCG
>QXYP01000172.1 GCA_009886815.1 Halieaceae bacterium | reverse complement strand
CTGGGGTTTCAATGTGGTCTACTGGTGGACTTATTGGTTGCCGCAAGAGTGAGGACAGCTCATGACCTTTGAATATTTGCGCGTGATTGTCGTGGTTTACACCAGCGCTTTATTACCGCTTTTGCTAGTGCCATTACTGTATAAACGCGGGCGTCTACCGTCCTGGGTGCCCGGTGCTTACCTGGGCAGTTTCCTGCTCTGCGCTTTGGGCTGGGAGATTTGGTTTACCTACGGGTTGTGGGCCGGAGATCCTGTCGATCTACGAAGAAGCGAGGTGCTGACCCAATTTATTCCCATACACATTAATTGGCTCCTGAACTCACTCGCCGATGCGGGAAGCATAACCTTGGTCGGTCTTTGGTTTATGTGGCTAAGTGGTGGGCGTAGCGCTCAGGTGTTCCAGTCGTGGCACTGGTGGCCTTTTGCCGTCTTTATGCTTTGGGCGTTAGGACAAAATATTTTGGTCGAAATGTTCCTCTACCATGATCAATTGGCGGTGGGGAAACCATTGTCATGGGCACCACTGGCACCGTCTGGGCCTTGGTGGAATCCGCTCCTGTTTGAATTTAATGGACGCACCATTACGTTTCAGGGACAGGTACCCTGGCTGCTGGCGCCCTGGTTAATCTATGCGGGCGTTATTACCTTGGCCAGGCGCCAGCGCAGCGAATTGCCGTAGGCTAACGTGCATTGATCTGAGTCAATCTGCATGGACAGTCGCTATAGCAGCAATGACTGACTAATGTCAGGCTGCCACATTTGAGGGGCGGGCCTAGCTGCTTGTCTGACCCTTGTGGGGCATTATCCTCAGGGATTGCCATGTAGTCAGAGTCGGTGATGTGTTCAATATTCATAATTCTTCCTTTCAGGTGTTTGACCATGAATAGAAGATTAAGGCTGTTGTCATAAAACGCATTGGCAACGTCCGCCAAGCACTGTGCTATTTACGCCAAATGCCGTATTGATCGCAGTGGCGCTTAATGGTGGGTCATGCCCGAAACAGCTCGGGGAAAAAGGCGTTGTCGTGAACCGGTGCGCCAGGCTTTAAAGCGACATGCTCGGGGTTCACGGTAGGGTCTACTCCCTCTCGGGGGTCCCACAAAACGTCATCGCCAAGCCAGCGCGTCGATAGCGCCACCCGATCCTGAGTTAACGATTGGTTCCCGGGCGCTCCGTGTAGCATCCAGGCTGAAAATATTAAAGCGTCACCGGGTTGTAAATCGAATCCGACAATATCGTAATCGTCACGCTTAGCCTCTATGTCGGGAACTGGCGCCCCTTTCTGTGTAGAGGCCCACTGGCCTGAGGTGTTGTCTTTACCGCCGAATACGGCGGGTAGGTAATACACGTTATCGCGGTGCGAGCCCCGGATAAACTCAAGCGAGCTTCCCGAGATGGTCACTGGGGTCAAGGCTAGCCAGATGGAGGCAATTTTTTTGCCGGTAAATGGCCAGTAGGGCGCATCTTGATGCCAAGGTGTTGGAGCCTTGGTTTTTACTTTTTTAATGAGCAAGTGATCAAAATAAAAGCGTGCTGACTCACTGTTCATGGCTTGCGCCGCAAGACGGGCGCAGCCCGACTCACGAATGAACCGGTAAATCACATCGTTGCTGCGCCAAAGGTACCGATCGGTGAACAGTCGATCCTCTGAGGCGCCACTGTTTACGTCGTTAACCCATTTGCTGGGGTTGTCTAGCTGCTGCTCGGCAACGGCCAATAACTGAGGAACCCACTCAGAGCTAACCGCTTGCTCGACCTTGATAACGCCGTCCTCAGAAAAGCGGGTGATCTCCTGCGGGGTGAGTACACGTTGTGACATGGGAGGCCTCCCCTGATGTGCAGTTTTTATCAGAATCATCATGCCTGAAAGGCATAGGTTGGTCGATGTGCTCGAGGGCGGTTTGCCACTGTGGTTGGCCTGAAAATGACATGCCGCAGAGCTGTCATCGATTGGTGGTAAAATACAGCCAGTCCATGTAGTGGGTGTGACACAGCACGCTTGGGGAGTGATAAGGAATATCGCCATGAAGACCGAGAAAAAATCAAAGCTACGAGTACCGCGCGCAGTTCGGCAACGCTTACGCAACAGCGCTATCGCAAAAGTAAGACAAGACATGATCCATGCCGGGCGTGAGGAGTCGAGTTATAGCGAGCAAGAACTCGAGTACTTGGTTGCCGAAAAAGAGAAGGAAATCTGGTCTGGAATCGGCTGGAAGGGGTTTGGCGTGGCTGCACTTTTACTGGGCATCAATATAGGAATCTGAGCATGTCGCTTTTTCGTCTTGTGAAGTACTCCTCTATTTTATTTTTCCTGGGAAAATACAAATTAAAACTTTTCCGCGCTGTGGCTGTACTGCTCTTCGCGGGTGTTACGTCGTTACTGTATGGCGATATAGAAGCCTTTCTCGCGAGGGAACATCCTGGGGTGGTGATCTATGCACTGATTACAAAAATTTGTATTGTTTATGGAGCCCTTTTATTCGTGCTGCTGCAGTTTAAGCCGATATCAGAGGACAATACGGGTGACGGTAAATCAAGCAAACGTTTGCCCCTTGAGAATGTCGAGGGTGATTTGCCTGCCGACCGGTTGGCACAATTTTCTGACCTCGATGATCATGATCAGCTCGAGACCCGTTCTCAGGCCCTGCTTAAGAAGCGTTAATCAAACCAGTAGCGCAGCGGGCCATCGTATTGCTGCCAATCAAAGCGCAAGCGTGATTAAAATACTTAACAATTCACGGGTAACTGTTGCAATTAGCGGCCGGTGACGGGCTTTGATAGCACTATCGGGCAAAGCGTTTAAATAAACTGGTAAAAACTAAAAGCCCGCCTATATTTTTAATTATTCAGTAATAAAACCATGGCGGGTACTGGTTGCAAAAGGTAGCCTTTGGCGACACCTTTTTTGTATTAGAGGAACGCACAATGTTACGAAAT
>QXYP01000171.1 GCA_009886815.1 Halieaceae bacterium | reverse complement strand
TCCAGGGTACGGTGACTCCAAATGGCCAACACCAGCACCAGGGCTGTGGGTATTAGACTGACTGCTCCGTAATCCATCTATACTCCTTGGCAGCTACACACCAGGTCTGCATGAGCCATTCACCCCGTGGGTGCTGCAGCGCGCTGACCTATGCCGGGAAGGCCGGTACTGGGCTCGCAATAGCCATTGCAGATCCCATAGGGGTTTTAAATAGCGCCGCTGTTTAACGGCCAGATATAAGTCAACGGCCAGACATTTGCGAAATTCGGGGATCGTTTGGGTAGATCCACTCATTACCTATTACCTGTTGTACGCGCAGGTCTTCGGGGATATTGCCAACACCTATCAATTGGTCTGCCGCCTGATTCCAGTGGTAAATGCGCGCTTCCTGATAACTCAGTGGCACCCCAGTAAAGGCATGAGAGCGCATTGAGCGCTGTATTTTTTCACCAAACTGAATGTCTTCCATCAACACCTGACACAGATCCTCGCCGTCGTTGACTGTCCAAAGATCAGGCTTTTGGCCGTCGGACCACTGGGGTGCCATGGTCCAGGTTTCCAAGCGGCATTTATCAATCCCATTGGGCCAAAATAGGAGCGGAGGAATAGCAAACTGGCTCAGGGGTGAAACCCAGTTGGGGAACAAGTTGTAAGACTGGGTGCAGGTCCGCGCAATTTCACCCGCAGTGGGTATCTCCGGCATTTTGCTGGGAACGGGCACCGCGCCCAAGCTTGATTTTCCCTGCGGTGTCGGGGCAATCATACGCCCGTGCCCGTTGACGTATAAGGTATTCACATTGCGCCGATCATCCAAAATTGGCGCTATCGTATTTGGGTGCACACTGCGCACATGATAGACCTCGGTGTTGGCCTCCATAGCCACTTTCCAGTTGCAGTCGAGATCGAAAATTTTTCGCGAGGCCAGTCTGCAGTTGCCCAACTGAAACTCCTCCCATTCGTCGGCAATAGGCCCAAGCCACGTTAATAGGGGTGGTGCTGCAGGATCGAAATTAACAAATATAAGATTGCCCAGCTGTTCACAGCGCACCTTTTTCAAGCCGCGACAGGACATATCGAAATCTCTGAAATCCGCGGGGTCGCGCATTCCCCGCAACGCCCCCTCATGGTCGTAACTCCAGCCATGGTATTGGCAGGTAAGTCGACGTGATTTACCCGAAGCCTCGGTAACGACCGGCGCACCACGGTGACTGCAGGTGTTATAGAACGCATTCACGACGCCACTCTCTGCGTGCACAATCACCACGGGCTGACCCGCATTCTCCCAGAGCATGTAGCAACCCGGTTCGGGTATTTCGTCGATGTGGGCTGCCAGTAGCCAGGATTTACGCCAGACATGTTCCTGCTCCAACTCATAGAAGCGGGGATCCACGTAGCGCCCAGCCGGAATGTCAGGCAGCGCTGGAAAACCCTCAGGCGGCTCGGTACGTGATGCTTCGAATTCCATTAAGCGGCGCAGGGTCTGTATGTATTCGGGTGTCATCATGGTCAATCTTTAAATCAGGGACCCTAACTTATCAGCTGTGTGCAACACCCTAAAGGGTGGAGCGGCTAGCCGCAATATTGATCGCTAGCCCAGCTCCCTGTCGCCACTTATACCGCCGCCTTTTTGTGCAGCGTCATAGTTTGCCAGTTGGTGTACTCCATCAGCCCATGCAGCGAATTCTCACAGCCTAGTCCCGACTGTTTGTGTCCGCCAAAGGCCTGAAACGGTGAGTATTGGTGCACCTCATTCAGCCAAACCGTGCCTGCTTCGAGTTGACTTCCTATACGTTCAACAGCCTTTTGATCTTTACCCCACACCGACGCGCCCAACCCATAAATGGTGTCATTGGCCCGCGCTACAACATCTGCCTCATCAGACCATTTGAGTAACGGTAATATCGGACCGAAAGGCTCTTCACACACAATACGTGAATCATCAGGAGGGTTGTCTACAAGAGAAACCGGCACGAACCAACCCGCCGCCGTCTCATCGATATCGCCGCCCACCGCAAACCCATAACCATTGGCATGGCAGTCGGCGAAATAGTCCTGAACCTTGCCATATTGCATGGAGTTCTGGATCGGGCCGAGGTCAGTATCAGCTTCGGCGCCGTCACCCACCTTAATGTTCTCATTAATGAAATCTACCAAGGCATTTTTCACTTCGTCGTATACGTCTTCATGGATATACAGCCGCTTGGTGGAGTTACAAAACTGGGCATTATTCTGAAACGCGGCCCAGAAGAGCTGAGGTGCCACGGTCTTGGCGTCCACATCGGGTAAGACGATGGCAGGATCATTGCCCCCTAACTCCAGCGTGACTCGCTTGATCGTTTCTGAGGCCGACTTCATCACATGCCGTCCGGTCTCGGTCGAACCGGTAAAAGCAATCTTATTGATGTCCGGGTGGGTCGTCATCCAGATACCCAGATCATCGCCCCCACTCACGGCGTTGATGACACCCGGTGGAAAAGCCTCCTGAGCAAGCTCTACGAGTTTCAGATCACACAGTGGCGTATAGGGTGATGGTTTTAGGATCATCGTGCACCCTGCCATCAGCGCCGGCGCAATTTTCCAAATCGCCAGCAATATAGGGAAGTTCCACGGCACAATTGCACCGACAACGCCCACCGGGGTAAATCGCGTGACCACACGGCGGTCATCGCTATCTTCAATCACCTCGTCGGGAAGCCGCTGGGATGCCACTGCCCGCAGCCAATCAACCGAACCAAACACTTCCCACTCGGCTCCCGCTTTAGGCTTGCCCTGCTCCCGGGTAAGCAAAGATACAAATTCCTCAGCATGGGCCTCAATTAAACTGGCATAACGTTCAAGGGCCGCTTGCCTGCCTTCGGCCGGCGTTGCAGCCCAACCCTTTAGTGCCGCACGCGCGAAGCCGACCGTTTGGTCAAGCTGCTCCCGGGAAGCATCGGGCACCTGGGCAAAAACCGCGCGTGTGGCCGGATTGTAAACAGGCTGGGTATGCTCTGTGGTTACAGCATCGCCATTGATACTCATCACAAAATTACTATCTACTTTCATTTCTGGTTCTCCACGTTCATCTGCTAGTCAAGCGTCTTCAGTTCGCGACGCATCACTTTGCCGGTACTGGTTTTTGGTAAATCATCGACAAATTGAACAGCACGGGGCACCTTGTAGGCCGCCAAGTGTTCGCGACAATAGGCAATGACATTATCTGCGCTGGGGCTAGCGCCAACTTTTGGCACGATATAAGCCTTGGCCAACTCACCTTTTTCTTCATCAGGGATACTGCCCACCGCCACCAGCGCTACGTCGGGATGACCCGCCACTACCCGTTCAATCTCAGCGGGATAAACGTTGTAACCCGCGGTCAAAATCATGTCTTTCTTGCGATCAACAATAAAAATACAGCCATCCTCATCCATGGATGCGACATCGCCGGTATGCATCCACCCGTCGGGTTCAATCGTGTCCCGTGTGGCCTGCTCGTTACCAAAGTAACCCTGCATAACGATACCGCCCTTGATCATTAACTCGCCGACCTCTCCCGCCAAAAGGGTCTTGCTGGCATCTTCGGTGTTCGCAATTCTTGCTTCGGTATAGGGCAATGCCACACCGATGGAGCCGTGTTTCACGGGGCCATTTGCAGCGAAGGTACTGCCTAGCCCACCCAACTCAGTCATGCCCCATAGCTCGATCAACGGGCAGCCAAATCGCGCTTCAACTTCTTCCATTTTGGGCTTGGGCATGGTCTGTCCGCCCACAGTGCAGCAACGCAAAGACGATAGGTCATAGTGGTCAAACTCAGGGTGGTTAAGGAGAAACATGAACATAGTGGGAACACCCTCAAACAGGGTGGCCCTATGCTCTTGAATACTTTTTAGGATCGTCTGCTCTTCAAAATTGGGGTGCAACACCAGGGTCATGCCATTTTGAATAGCACCGCTCATGACAACATTCCCGTAAACATGGGGACAAGGTAGCGCTGTAACGACGGTGTCGCTGTCACTGCGCTGGTGCATCAGCGCGGTCATGGCCACGTTCAAGACAATACTGTGGTGTGACAGGCAGGCACCCTTGGGATGGCCAGTGGTACCCGAGGTGTAGCCAATCGTCGATAGGCTATCAGCCTCGATTTCGGGTATTTGAAAAGCGTCGCTACCCGCCGCCAACAGCGCATTGAAAGACAGCATGCCATCGGGCAACGCATCGTCACCAAAGGCAATCAACTCCCTGACCTGAGAGTTTTCTTTGACACTTTTCAGCGACAGCGCTTTTTCATAGGAAGCGATAACAATAGAAGCACCGCAATCATTGGCAACAAACTCGACTTCGGTGGGCGTGAGCATGACATTGATGGGGTTGATAACCGCCCCGGTTTTCAGCGCACCGTAGTAGCTCACCACCCATTCCCAGCAGTTGCCAGAATAGAGCGTAATCCGATCACCGGGTTGAATGCCCAAGGTCATTAGGGCGTTAGCAAAACAATTGCTCAGTTTGTCCAGCTCATTGAAAGACAATGACCGGTCGGGTAATACCAACGCGGTTTTATCACCAAATTGTTTGGCGGCTTCAGCAGGAATGTGGCCAATCGATGGAATCATAATATCTGCCCTCTGGAATACTCCACGTCAGTGCATCCACCGGCGTTAAAAGCTATGCAACAACCCAAGCCGAGACGGTGAAAACTCCCAGCCCTCATGTCAGCACCTCGTCAACCGCTCTAATCGCAGCATCAATGGCCGATTGCACATAAGCGTGGGCCTCGGAATCGGAGTTGGCGATGCTAATGCGCCCAATAGGTGCCCTCCCCAATTCATGGGGCGCTTCACCCTCAGGCCAAGCTGGATCATGCAATTCCATGTATTCATAGGCGTAGCCATGGGCCCAACGGTTCGCCGTAATCGCCTCGACATCGGTTTCTGCGTTGAAGCCCGTTGCCCCAAACATGCCCTCTAGCTGACTCAGTGTGGCTGCCTCAATATCTTCAAACGACATGGATAACAATTGGTGCCTGCCCAAACGGTACAAATCTCGAGATGATTGATCACCCGTGGCTGGAGGCGCCGCGGCATGAATCATCCACACCACCAGCGGGTCATCG
>QXYP01000170.1 GCA_009886815.1 Halieaceae bacterium | reverse complement strand
TACTTATACTTGCAGCGTGGCTGGGGTTTATACCGACGTCTCGCCCTATCGCCAGAGCGATTCCAAATTTACCAGCGCGCTTACGCTAGGTTCGCCCCCCGGCCCCAGTAATGCTCTGAGTACGTTTCTGAATCTGTTGCAAGTTGTCTTGGGTATCAGATCGTCTGATAGTGTTGCTGACTCCCCTAACTCCGTTAGCGGCGGCATTCAAGCAGGGGGTAGTGAGGGTGACATCTCGGCGGTCGAGGGTGCTTCTCTATCCGCAATCTCCGTAATGGGTACTTCAGGTGCGTTATCTAAGACAAAAGAGAACGAGAACACAGTGGAGGCCAAAGCCGGTGGCAAGTTAGCGGGGGTGGGAAGTACGCCCGAGGCCATTCCCATTTTGGGTGGTTTAGGTGCCCTATGGTTGGTGTTGGTCGTGGGCATTATGGGTGCCGGATTGAGTCGGCATGGGTCCAGACGCGAGTAACTAACGCACCTGCAGCAACGCCGACTAGGCACAGACCGGCAACGATAAGAAAAAAATATCGGTAACCGAGTGGTCCGGGGTGGGCATCAATTAGCATGCCGCCTACTAAGGGCATAAAAATGTCGGGTGATAGGCCGACCATGCAGATAACGCCGGTAGCAACACCTGTCATCTCAAAGGGCACGCCTGTCTCTTCAAGTAACGCGTAATAAATGCCGCGAATTCCAAAAACCGCAATCGATGCCACGGCAACATTGGCAATCATAATCGGCAAAAAATTGGCTGAGCCAGGTAAAAAAGCGAAGATAAGGAATGCCAGCAGCAGGACGATAAATAATGAGGATATTGTCCTTGCCACTCCGTACCTGTCTGCCAGCACACCAATGCCAAAAGCAGCAAAGGGTTTTACCCATAGCTTGCCACTGCTGAGTAAGGCCGCGAGTGCTGCACTCATGAAGAAGATGTCGGTCGAATACGAGGTTAAGCGCAAGGTACCCCAGTATGCGCAGTAACCACAAAAAACAATCAGGGTGATGAGCCATACCTGCTTCATGCGTAACACCTGCATCACCGAGTCAATGCTCATTGGGGAGTCGCTAATGCGGTTGAGCGGCCCTCCTGCGTCCCCCTGTATCGTGAAGAATGAGAGCACCCCCAAGCCGATTATGATCAGTGAAAACATAATGATGACGGCTGAAAGCGCCACTTTATCGCTGCCCAAATAAATAAAGAGCGCCAAAGTAGCTGATGCGCTGATCAGTTCCCCTAACCCTCGCCCCATTTCCAGCGTTCCGTACGCTCTCCCTTGGTCTGTTACAGCTCCCCAGCTTCGAGTCACCCTGAGCATGGCGCACCAGAACAGCAGGGTAATGGTTACGCCCCAAAGGGCATGGATAGCGAGGCTCACGCCATAACTTGGAAACGTAGAAAAATATAGGCCAGAGATGCCCGTCATCATCAGTGACGCACTTATGAGTATGCGCGGTGACACACGATCGGCCAGCCACCCGCCCGGGACGTAGCACAGCAAAGAGGTCGCACCGAAGATACTGAGAAGCGATCCCACCTCGGTATTGGTTAGGTTAAGGGCTTCTGTCAACGGGCGGTAATACAATTCCTGCAAAAACGGCAGGAAGAAAATAATGCCTCCAGAGAGGCTGAGCACTACCATGAGTATCCAGCGCTGTGCGTTCTCTCGAGTTACCCTCACGCGAATTTGTTGGCTCTTACCCAAGCACCGATAAAATTACAAATAAGGCGCTCTGCGTGCACCAATGTAATGCCACCAACGTCACGGCTGGGGGCTATCTCCACCAAGTCCATTCCCACCATGTTTCCCTTTTTTGCCAAACCGTGAATGAGCGAATGAATTTGAGGCCACGTTACACCGCCCGGCGTTTGGGCCATGACGCCCGGCATGATAGTGGGATCTAAACCATCAGCATCGATCGTCAAATAATAGGGGCCGCCATCGGGTATCTGCGCCAATACATTGGCCATACCCCGCTCATGGAGTGAATAGGCCGTGGTGATGTGGGCGCCATGAGCCTGGGCGTCTTCCACCTCACCGTGTCTAGCGCTGCCGATACCCCGCATACCAATCTGATAAATGTCGCCAATCCAGGGCATTTCAGAGGCTCGCCTTATGGGGCTGGAATATCCCTCTGTTTCCCCATTAATGTCCTCCCGCCAGTCGAGGTGCGCATCGATGTGGATCAGTGTGACGGTCTTGTTGACAACCTCCAGCGCCCGCATCACGGGAATAGGCACGCCGTGGTCCCCCCCTAGGGTAATCAATAACGTTCCCTGCCCAAAAATGAGGCGAGCGGCTTCCTCTGCTTTGCGATAGTGCGCCGAGTGATCCGAGCGGTCGCCCACTACGTTGCCGCAGTCGACGACACGAATATCGCGACCATCCAAAAGATAACCCTCTAGGTCCCAGTCGTAGTGGGTTTTGGTGTAGCGCACATCCTCCTCAGTTGGCATGTGGCGTAGTAAGTCTGGAGCGGTACTCTGATCATTGGCCATGCTGGCGACGTCATAGGGCATGCCAAAGGGAATGCCGAGTATTGCGATATCCGCTTGAAGTTGTTCGAGGTCCAGCGCGAGGGGAAAGTTAAGGAATGTTCGCCCTAGCAATCCTGGTGCTTCCGTTAAGGTTTTCGTCATAGAAAAACCACACTCTGAATATTGCGATGGGTAGGAGATTACACCAATGTGAGTTTGAGTATCGCCGCTAGTAAGTTTGCGGCGCTTACGGTGCTTCAAGACGCTTATGCCGCTCAAAGAGTTGGGGATAAGCCTCTCAGCTAGATAACTCGAGTCACTTGCCAGTGATGGGTGAGAGGTCGGCAAGATTTGAACCTGCGAACATCGGTCATCCCGTTTAGTGGAGGCCGTATTTTTACATCGAATTAACACTCGTTACGTGTTCTCAACAGGCACAAAAAAGGACCAACGCCCTAAGCTGTTGATCCTCTTTGTATTATATGGCGCGCCTGGAAGGATTCGAACCTCCGACACCCTGATTCGTAGTCAGGTACTCTATCCAGCTGAGCTACAGGCGCTTTAAATGTGCGGAAAATAAGACCTCATATGTTGTGGGTCCACAGCATCTGACACCAGACGAGATCCGCGAGCGGCGAGTATACAGCAGACGTTTACGCGGGGCCATACAGCCGG
>QXYP01000017.1 GCA_009886815.1 Halieaceae bacterium | reverse complement strand
GACTGAAGATCAGATGTTGGGCGCAGTATTATTTGCTCATCAGGAAATGCAAACGGTGATCAAAGCGATCAGTGAGCTGGTTGAAGAGGCGGGCAAGCCGCGTTGGGAGTGGTCTGCACCCGCTGTTGACGAGGGTCTGAAAGCCGCCGTTGAAGCTGAAGCCAAGACCGGATTGGGTGAAGCTTACCGAATTACCGAAAAAGCAGCACGTTACGAGCGTGTTGGCGAGGTCCGCGATGCGACCATTGCGGCGCTGGCTGTGGAAGGCGGACCGTCTAAAGACGATATCAAGGATCAATTTAAAGCCCTCGAAAAGAATATTGTTCGCCAACGCATTATTAGTGGCGAACCTCGAATTGACGGGCGCGACGGCCGCACAGTTCGACCTATCGTTTGTGAAGTTGACGTCCTCGACAAGGCTCACGGATCGGCTCTATTCACTCGTGGTGAAACTCAGGCTATTGGTGCAGTAACGCTGGGTTCCAGTCGCGATGCTCAAATCATCGACGCACTCGAAGGTGAGCGCCGCGACCCCTTCATGTTGCATTACAACTTTCCTCCTTACTCTGTAGGAGAGGCGGGTCGTATCGGATTTACTAGCCGACGCGAGATTGGTCATGGTCGCCTGGCGCGTCGTGGTCTTGCTGCAACCCTGCCCACCGAAGAGGAATTTCCTTATACAGTGCGTGTTGTATCGGAGATTACCGAATCAAATGGCTCTAGCTCTATGGCGTCTGTTTGCGTGGGCTCACTGGCTATGATGGCAGCGGGCGTGCCTGTCAAGGCACCGGTAGCGGGCATTGCGATGGGTCTGGTGAAGGAAGGCAACCAGTTTGCGGTACTCACTGATATTCTGGGCGATGAAGACCACCTCGGTGATATGGACTTCAAGGTAGCCGGTACGTCGGGCGGTATTACTGCGCTTCAAATGGATATCAAGATCGAAGGCATTAACGAGCAGATCATGGAGATTGCTCTAGAGCAAGCCATGCAAGCTCGCCTGCACATATTGGGGCAGATGAATTCAGTTTTGGCCGCACCTCGTGAGATCGTGTCAGAAAATGCGCCCAGCATGGTGCAGCTGAAAATTGATTCCGACAAGATAAGAGACATCATCGGTAAGGGCGGAGCGACAATACGTTCTATTACTGAAGAGTCTGGCGCCACCGTTGACATTGAAGATGACGGTACAGTCAAAGTCTTTGGCGTTACCAAAGAGTCTCGTGATCATGCGGTTAACGCGATTATGGCGATCACAGCAGAAGCTGAAGTGGGCGCTATCTACGAAGGCACAATTGCACGTATTGTCGACTTCGGTGCGTTTGTCACTATTTTGCCGGGCAAAGACGGCTTGGTGCATATCTCACAGATTGCTGAAGAGCGTGTTGAGAACGTTACTGATTACCTGAAGGAAGGTGAGACTGTGCGCGTTAAGGTGCTCGATGTGGATCAACGTGGTCGTATTAAGTTGTCCATCAAAGAAGTTGCTGCCGACGAGGCGACAGATGTTGCCGAGCCCGCTGCAGAAGCAGAGCCTGAGGATCTTTCGGACGAGTAACTGATTCAGGTCAGATAAAACAACCGCGACTTGTCGCGGTTTTTTTTGCACTGATTTTTTTAAACGAGGTTAACAGCAAGGGCTATTAACTGGGCTTAGAGTCGCTGTCTCTGTGAGTCACCAGATCCTGAACTACCGAAGGGTCGGCCAATGTCGATATATCACCCAGATTATCAAAGTCGCGCTCAGCGATTTTTCTGAGAATCCGACGCATAATTTTACCTGAGCGAGTTTTTGGCAGTCCCGGCGCCCATTGGATGACATCGGGCTTGGCAATCGGGCCTATTTCCTTGACGCAGAGTTGAATTAACGCTGCTTTTAATTCATCACCGGCTGTGACCCCGGCTTTTGGGGTGACATAGGCGTAAATACCTTGGCCTTTAATGTCATGGGGAAATCCAACGACTGCCGATTCGGCAATGTCTGGGTGCTCCCCGAGGGCGGCTTCCACCTCCGCAGTCCCCATACGGTGCCCCGATACATTGAGTACGTCATCAACGCGTCCAGTAATCCGGTAATAGCCCTCTGCGTCTCTCAGCGCGCCATCGCCGGTAAAATAATACCCCTTGTAGGTACTAAAGTAGGTCTCGAGCATGCGCTGATGATCGTTGTACACGGAGCGTATTTGTCCGGGCCAAGCGCGTTTTATGGCGAGATAGCCTGCGCCCTCACCCTCTATTTCTTGACCATTTTCATCGAGTAGCACGGGCTCAACACCAAAAAACGGGAAGCTGGCAAAACCGGGCTTGAGAGCGTGAGCCCCTGGCAGCGGTGTGATCATGATGCCCCCGGTTTCCGTTTGCCACCAGGTGTCTACTATCGGGCAGTGTCCATCGCCAACAATCTTGTGATACCACTCCCAGGCTTCAGGATTGATGGGCTCGCCGACAGAGCCCAGCACACGCAAAGTTTTTCTGGAGTGACTGGTTACCCATTCGTCGCCCATCCCCATGAGTGCGCGAATGGCAGTGGGCGCTGTAAAAAATAAACTCACCGAATGTTTTTCTATGACCTGCCAAAAGCGCCCTGGGTCAGGATAGGTAGGAATTCCCTCAAAAATAACTGAGGTCGCACCGTTGGCGAGGGGGCCATAAACAATGTACGTGTGACCTGTCACCCAACCTACGTCAGCGGTGCACCACCAAATATCTTCAGACTGGTAGTCGAATACGTAGCGGAAGGTCATGGCGGCTTGAAGCAGGTAGCCGCCTGTTGTGTGTAGCACACCTTTGGGTTTACCTGTGGAGCCTGAGGTATACAAAATGAACAGCGGATCCTCTGCATCCATGGCTTCGGGCAAGCACTCAATCTCGGCGACCTGGCAGGCCGACGCGTAGTCCAGGTCACGGCCGTCTTGCCAATCTATTTGGGCACCCGTATGGGCTACTACGATGACCGATCTCACAGAGCTGCAGCTTTTCAATGCGGCATCAACATTGGCCTTTAGCGGTATCTTCCTGCCGCCGCGAATGCCTTCATCGGCAGTGATTACCATGGCGCAATCGGAATCGTTAATTCGATTTTGAAGTGCCTCAGGCGAGAAGCCACCAAACACCACCGAATGGATGGCCCCAATGCGCGCGCAGGCCAGCATGGCATAGGTCGCCTCGGGTATCATGGGCATGTAAATGCAAACTCGGTCACCTCGACCAATACCCTGTGATTTAAGAACGTTAGCTAGGCGGCAAACGGCGTCTTTCAATTCCTGATAGCTAATGTGCTTGCTGGTTTTGGGGTCATCGCCCTCCCAAATAAAAGCCGTTTGTTCAGCGCGTTCGGGCAGGTGCCTGTCGATACAGTTGACCGAAACATTGAGTTTGCCACCGATAAACCAATGAGCCTTTCCCGAAGCAAGGTCTGAGTCCACGACTTGGGTCCAGGGGGTATCCCATACAAGAAACTCTTGAGCACGTGCAGCCCAAAAAGCGGAGGGATCATCTAGAGATTCGCGATACCACTGTTCATACCGTGCGGGACTGATATGTGCATTAGAAAAGTTAGCAGGTACGGGATAGGCGGAGTGTTCAGACATGCTGTATCGCTCTTAAAGTGAAAAAACTCTGACCCTGAATCTTAGTTCACTGTGCGACAAGGTCAATGCTGCAAGCCCAGGTACTTCTTTCTAGAATTGATTGGATGCCCAAGGACTAGCATCATGCCCAAAACTTATTAAGCCATGCAGCCAATGCTGAATTCCAACCAAACTTGCCGATTGAAGGAACTGATGACGCCATGGGGGACTTGAATTTTTTAAAAATGATGCGTTCTGCTGTTTTATGGCTGGTGTTTCTGAGTCCCTCGGCGTGGGCGGCACTAGAGGCGCGCGTTGTTGCGCTAGAGCAGGAGCTGTCGGTACTGCGTGCGCTAGTGACCGCTGTGGTACCGCAAGCGCCTTTGGAGTCGCAGCACACCGTAGCGACCAAAGTGCTGCCGGTGCCATCAGGCACCGCAGCCAAGGTCGCCGATGCGAGTCAGGGTTTCAGTTATCAGGGCTTTATTCGGTTGGATAGCCTATTGAGTCGATACAGTGACGGTAAGCCAGGTGGTGGTGCCTTAGAACGCTATAGGGGGCTTAACGCCTTTAGTGATGGTGTTGTCACCCAGTCAGGGCAAATTAACACCTACGAACAGATAGGCGGATTAGTGTCCTGGAACCGCCGGCTGAATCGGCATTGGCAGACCGGGGTGACCCTATCAGCTGCCTGGGCCGATGTGCTTTCTGAAGATATGCAGGATTGTTACCCGAACACTATGCCTCGGGTCACTTTAGTCTTTGGTACCGTTCAACCGGATCATTATCTCTTGGCTCGGAGTATATTAGGGCCGTTAAGCAACTTGAGAATGGAGATTCAGGTAGTCTTGATCGACTGATGTTCTCTGTCCGCTACAAATTAAAATAACACGAGTCACAAGATGTTGAAGGATGCCAAGTATGAGTGAGTTGTCGGAAGCGCAGGCCAAGGAATACTGGAAGCGTAATCGGAATTTAATGATTCGCTTAATGATCATTTGGTTTGTAGTGAGTTTTGGTTGCGGAATCTTGTGGGTTGATACCCTCAACCTTATTCAGGTTGGGGGGTATAAATTGGGTTTTTGGTTCGCTCAGCAAGGCGCTATTTTTGTTTTTATTGGTTTGATTTTTTACTACGTGGTGGCTATGGCCCGGCTAGATCGTGAGTTTGGGGTGGAGGAAGACTGATGGAGCTGGCCACCATTACCTACATTGTTGTGGGACTGACCTTTGCCGTCTACATGGCTATTGCTATCGCGGCGCGAGCGGGCTCAACCCAAGAGTTTTATGTGGCGGGCGGAGGTATACACCCGGTTGCCAATGGTATGGCAACAGCGGCTGATTGGATGTCGGCGGCGTCTTTTATTTCCATGGCGGGATTGATTGGAATCTCTTACAACGGCTATGGAGGTTCGGTTTTTCTCATGGGCTGGACCGGTGGCTACGTTATTCTCGCCATGTTGGTGGCGCCCTATCTCCGCAAATACGGCAAATTCACCGTACCTGAATTTATCGGTGATCGGTATTACTCCGACACCGCTCGGGTGGTCGCCGTCATTTGTTTGATTTTATGTTCCGTGACCTATGTCATAGGGCAAATGAAAGGTATTGGGGTGGCGTTTTCGCGATTTTTAGAGACAGATTACGAAACCGGGCTCTACACAGGAATGATCATTGTTTTTTTCTACGCGGTATTGGGCGGTATGAAAGGCATTACCTACACCCAGATTGCCCAATACGTAGTGCTCATTCTCGCTTACACCGTGCCCGCTATTTTTATTAGCTTTCAGCTGACGGGCAACCCCATTCCTCAGCTGGGGTTGGGTAGCACCCTCGCCGGCAGTGACACGTTCTTGCTCGATAAACTCGACCGGGTGCTTCTGGAGACGGGGTTTAAGGAATACACAACGTCGGTGCGGCTGAGTACTTTGAACATGTTTGCCTACACGGCGTCTCTAATGATTGGCACGGCCGGTCTACCCCATGTCATTATTCGATTTTTCACCGTGCCCAAGGTTCGAGACGCGCGTAAATCTGCGGGTTATGCGCTGGTCTTTATAGCGATTCTTTATACGACGGCGCCTGCAGTGGCGGCAATGGCGCGTCTCAATATTATGCAAACGATAGAGCCGAGTCCGGGGCAGCATGTGTTGATTGAAGAGCGTCCGCAATGGTTTAAAAACTGGGAACAGACGGGACTATTGGCGATACAGGACAAAAACGCTGATGGGAGGTTGCAGTATGTGGCCGACCCGCAGCGCAATGAGCTGATAAAGCTCGACAACGACATACTGGTGTTGGCTAATCCTGAGATTGCCCAATTACCCAATTGGATTATCGCGTTGGTGGCCGCCGGCGGTTTAGCGGCCGCGCTCTCTACCGCCGCGGGGCTGCTTCTGGCTATTTCATCAGCGATCTCTCATGACTTGTTGAAGAGCACTTTTTACCCGTCGATTTCTGAAAAAATGGAGCTCAATGCCTCCAGGTGCGCTATGGGCCTAGCCGTGCTGGGAGCGGGGTATTTGGGTTTAAACCCGCCAGGTTTTGCGGCGGGGACTGTGGCACTGGCCTTTGGGCTTGCGGCCGCCTCTATTTTTCCGGCGTTAATGATGGGTATCTTTTCCAGTCGAGTTACCCGGGAGGGCGCTATTAGCGGCATGGTGGTTGGATTGGGTGTCACCCTGTTCTACGTTTTCCAGCATAAGGGAGTCATGTTTGTCGCAGAATGGCAATTTTTACCGGGCCTTGGTAAGAACTGGTTTTTTGGTATTGAGCCTAATGCCTTCGGTTGTATTGGCGCCGCGGTTAACTTTATTGTTGCCCTTGGTGTGAGCCGAGTCACGGGTGAGCCTCCTGAGCACGTTCGCAGGTTGGTGCAGGAAATACGAATACCGGCCGGTTCTGTGGCTGCGCCGGCTCAACACTAAACGCTGACTCCTTTTTTTATTTGAGATCATTCCTATGTCAATGTTGACCAATAAACATGTTCTAGCGGCGCTTTTAGTGGCTCCAATACTTGCCGTACTCGCTTGGTATGGCGCCGGGCAACTCAATGATGATGAAGAGCAGAAGCCCGCTCCGGCCCAAGCTGGTAATTCGTATCCTTTGATTGAGCGTCCGGGGTGTCGCTATGCGGGAGGTGACTGTGGTTTGTCTAACGAAGACTTTAAGTTGGCAATTGTTTTAATGCCAACAGGCCAGCTGCGCATGGTGTCGGCTGTGCCGCTCGACTATGTGCTCGTGGGCCTAGAGTCGGCGAATGATCAAGGCCCGGTGAAGGCTTTGCCAGTGTCTGCTGAACAGGATAGATGGGTGCATAATTTTGCCGTGGTACCGTCAAGTGAAGATCGCCTGAGAGTCGTGACCGGTGTCAGTGGGGCTTCCTGGTTTGGTGAGGTCGCACTGACCTTCATGGAACCTAGTGATCAGTAATGTGGTATCACAATATTATCGATTAACCGTGTCCCTTCGAGTGAGGCTGCACAGAAAATAGCAATATCGGTATCGTCCTCCAGAGCAGGCAGCAGGTCTGAACAGCGTCTGGCTTCGCAGTATTCGCTGACAAAGCCCAGAGCGTTAAGTCGTTGCGTAACAGCGTTGCAAAGGCCTGCATAGTCTCTAGCGCCGTCCCGAACCGCGTCGCCGACTGCCATGAGGTTGCGATATAAGGCGGGAGCGAGGTCTAGGGCTTCTGGGGTGAGGTAGCCATTTCGTGAGCTGAGCGCTAGCCCATTGGCATTGCGTTGGGTGGGAACGGCCTCAATTTGTACCGGTATTCCCAGATCAGCGACCATCTTTCGTATCACTAAAAGCTGCTGCAGGTCTTTCTCGCCAAACAAGGCGATGTCTGCTGATACTAGGTTGAGTAGCTTACAAACTACCGTTGTCACACCATCGAAGTGTCCAGCACGTTGGCGGCCACAAAGAACATCTGTAAGCCCCGGGACGGTGACCTTGGTATGTGCTTGCAATCCGGAGGGATACAGATCCTCGACACTTGGCGTAAATACGAGAGCTACACCTTCCCCAGCTAACTGTTCAAGATCTTGCTCTAGGGTTCTCGGGTAGGCGTCTAGGTCTTCTGTGGGACTGAATTGGAGTGGGTTAACGAAAATCGAAACAATGACATGCTTTGCCATAGCAAAGCCTCGTCGCACGAGCGACAAATGTCCCTCATGTAAATTGCCCATTGTTGGTACAAAGGCGACAGTGCCGTCCCCACTGAGTCCGGCGAGACACTGACGCAGTTCGTGGGAGTTTTTGGCGATCTCCATAGACCTCTAAACCTCGGTTAGGAGTAGGTGTGCTCTTCTTTGGGGTATACGCCGGTTTTCACGGCATCTACGAAGGCGCTTAGGGCGACCTGCACCGACGTTGAGCCCGTCATAAAGTTTTCTACAAACTTTGGGGGGTGTTCACTGAGCCCCAGCATATCGTGCAAGACCAGTACTTGGGCATCGGTACCGGGGCCTGCTCCAATGCCGATAACCGGAATATCCAGTTTTGAGCTGATGTCTGCGGCGAGATGTGCGGGAATACATTCAAGCACCAGTAAACTGGCACCTGCATCCTGAATTTCAACGGCATCGGCTAAAATTGATTTGGCTTCTTTAGGGGTTCTACCCTGTACTTTGTAGCCACCGAAAACGTTGACCGACTGCGGTGTAAGCCCCAAGTGAGCACACACAGGAATACCCCTTTCTACCAGTTGATGAATGGTCTCACTCAACCAAACACCCCCTTCCAGTTTGACCATTTGGGCACCGGCTTGCATCAGCATCATGCCCGACTCTAGGGCCTTGTCGGTGGTGTCATAGCTCATGAAAGGCATGTCCGCCACGACAAGGGAGCGCGGGCGCCCTCGACAGACACAGCTGGTGTGGTACGCCATGTCGCTAATGGTGACCGGAATCGTTGTATCGTGGCCCTGTAAAACCATGCCGAGAGAATCGCCGACAAGAATGGTTTCCGCCCCCGCATCACTGATCAGACGCGAAAATGTTGCATCATAGGCCGTCATCATGACGAACTTCTCGCTCTCCGCTTTCATGGTGTTGAGCGTACCGATAGTTATCCTTCTACTCATCTGTGCTATCCGGTTGGCTGTCTGTCATCGCTGGTTTTCCTGTGGGTGCAAGATTAACCGAAGAAGGTGGGGTTGAAATAGTGCCGACCACTACGAATATCGAGAAGATAATCGACAAGTTGAGCAAAATCCTCGTATCCCTGTGATAAATCGATCTCGTTAGCATTCACGATCAGCAAGGGCGCGGCGTCATAATAAAGAAAAAACTCGCTGTAGACCTCATTGATTTGCTCGAGATATTCGCGATCAATCCTGCGCTCGCTGCTGACGCCTCTCGTCAATATGCGTTCGAGGAGCCGATCAGGCGACGCCTGCAGATAGATGACTAAATCGGGTCGTGGGGCATCGATGGTGAGTTGCTGAAACACTTTTTCGTAGAGGGAGAACTCATCGGGGTCTAGATTGATTCTGGCAAACAAAGGGTCTTTGTCTATCAGAAAATCAGAGACCCTAACGGGCTCAAAGATGTCGGTTTGACGAAGGTCGGCAATTTTCTGGCTGCGCTGAAAAAGGAAGAAAAGCTGTGTGGCGAGAGCGGCCTCTTTGCGATTTTGGTAGAAGCGCTCTAAAAACGGATTTTCGTGCGCGTCTTCAAGTAATACCTGATAATTGAAAGCTTCTGCCAATCGTCTCGCGAGGGTTGTTTTGCCCACGCCAATAGGCCCTTCTACTGCAATGTAGCCGGGAGGGGTGCGTCCCTGCAGATTGAGATTTGCAGGGCTAAAAGTGTCTGGAGAATTGGCGTTCAAAGTGCGTTTCCAGGTGTTTCGCCAGTGTGAAGTTGAGCTGAGCTCAGCTTAAGACCGTGGGCCGGACAGCTCTGGAGTAATGTACCAATATCCACACCATTGGGCATCAGATATTCATCGCCCAGCAGCTCGGCGAGGGGTCTGAGCACAAAATCTCTCTCATACAGGCCCAGATGAGGTAGGGTCAGCGCTTCGCTTTGTAATACGGTGTTGCCGTAGAAGAGCAAGTCGAGGTCGATGCAGCGCTCTCCCCAATGTCTTTTTCGAACTCGGCCCATGGCAGCTTCTATCTCTAGTAGGGCGGTTAGAAGCGCGGCGGGCTTAGTGGTTGTTTCAATCTGGGCGCAAGCGTTTAGAAATGGCGGTTGATCGCTGGGCCCCATGGGTAGCGATTCGTAGACTGAAGATACTGCGACAAGGCGAGTATTGGGTAGCGCCGCCAAGGCCGTACAGGCCCTGCGAAGTTGCGCGGCAGGCTCTTCAATGTTTGATCCCAGCCCCACGAATGCCTCGGTCAATCCTCTTTCTTCCTTCTCGGTCTGCGACGCCTAGGCGGTTTATCCTCTGTCCGTGGTGGTGCACTACCTACTAATTCTGGGTACTCCAACTGCTGCTGCTCCCAAAATTTTCCGGCATTACCCAGCGCTTCTGAGGATTCTTCGCGTAAAAGAAGTAAGTCATAGGCGGCGCGGAATCTGCGATCGGCAATGAGGTCCTTAACGCGTTTGGGTTGTTGTCGTTCGAGACGAGGTTGTAGCTCCCAAATTTCCCTGACGGGGTATGAGAAGCGCTTGGGGATCGCCATCTTTTGACAGGTTTCGGCAATGACTTGTTGCCCTGCACTGTGAATGGCTTGCGCAGTGGCCTCGCCCCCTCGCACCAGGTTATCGGCTCGAGTTTGTACAACAGGCCAAAGCAGTGCCGCAAGCAGAAACGCAGGTGTTACATGGCGCCCGTCTTTGACTCTCTGGTCAGTATTCCCCATGGCTTGAGTCACCAAATTCTTGAAGCGGGGCTCTTTTTCAATGAGAAACGCCGCATCGGTACACAGGCTGTCTAGGAGTTTATAGCGCAGGAGCAGCAAAAGCGTAGGGCGACCGTGGCCCGCCATGAAGAGTTTCAGGAACTCATCAAAAAGTCGTGCCGGGGGTATTTCGGCGAGCAGCGGACCGCAGTGTCCTATGGCCGCTTCGGTTTCTGACTCAATATCAAATTGTAATTTTGCAGCAAAGCGAACGACTCTCAGCATGCGCACTGGGTCTTCTCGGTAACGGGTTTGGGGGTCCCCCAAAATGCGCACCAGTCGCGCACTAATGTCTTGATTACCCTCCATCTGGTCCAGCACTGACTCGTCAATGGGGTTGTAGTACATAGCGTTGATAGTGAGATCACGTCGGGCGGCATCTTCTGCCAAAGTCCCGTAAACGTTGTCGCGCAGGAGCAAGCCCTTGTCGGACTTCTTGCTGGCGCTTTTAACAGGCTCTTCGCTTAGGTGAGGGCCTCGGTAGGTTGTCACCTCAATGATTTCGCGACCGTCTCTGACGTGCACAATTTGAAACCGTCGCCCAATAATTCGCGCGCTGCGAAATAGGCCTTTTATTTCTTCTGGGGTGGCATTCGTTGCAACGTCAAAATCCTTGGGCTTACCGCCTAGGATAAGGTCCCTGACGGCGCCACCAACAATATAGCCTTCATAATTTGCAGCGCGGAGTCTCTCTACAACACGAATGGCCGCGGGGCTCACGTGTTTGCGATTGACGTTGTGCATAGCCTTGGGGATTAGTGACACTGAATGTCCTCTGGGCGCAGTTGGGCGGTAGTGTACTATCCGGCGGCGCTCAGGGGGAGTTTGGCTTTCAGACGGGCAAAAAGAAACATGGGGAAGTACTCTTCCCCACCCAGGTCCGTTCTTGCTTTATTATTGCTTTTGGGCCGCTTATTATTATTTGGGCTCTGCTTAAGTAAGAGCAGGACATGTGCCAACAGAAAAAAGTCTATGATTAACAGGGGTTTAGTATTTTTTGGAGGGGTTTGCCAAAAGATTACGCCCTTAAAAGTGTTACTTTTATTCCCCTCGGTGTTACTCACGGTGATCATGGGTCCGTCGAACTTACCGATGGCTGCGCTTTACCTGCTGGCTGCGGGGTAAGCCAAAACGTTGCCGTCGCTCCCACAGACATTTCCGGCTAACCCCGAGCTTCTGCGCAAGCTGTGTTTCGCTCATGGAGTCCTGGTGCTCAAGGACAAAGCGCATAAAGTAATCTTCCAGAGATAGCTCTTCGTCCGCGGCCGGCATGTCTTCTGTGTCAGTTTCAGGCGTTACGCTGCCAATTAGGGAGAGTGGTGCTTCTGAGGCTTTAGCAACAGGGGCCAGGCCCATATCGTGAATTTCGATATGTTCACCTTCCGCCATTACCAAGCCGCGCTCTACGGCATGCTCGAGCTCTCTTACGTTACCGGGCCAAGGATGGTGAATTACCGCATTAATAGCATTTGCGCTTAAAGGGCGATGTTCCACGTCGAGCTTCGCAGCGAGGGTTTCGGCAAACCACTGTGCCATTGAGGCAATATCTACCGATCGCTCCCTAAGGGCTGGAATAGTTAGGCTTAAAACGTTGATTCTATAAAATAAGTCCTGTCGGAATTCATTTCGGCCCGCGAGTGTCGATAGGTCTCGATGGGTTGCGCAAATAAGCCGAACATCCACTGTTTTGCTGCTGACCGCGCCAATCTGTCGAATCTCACCTTCTTGTATAAAGCGCAATAGCCTGGCCTGTGCAGACTGGGGAAGCTCTCCAATCTCGTCGAGGAAAAGCGTGCCGCCATTGGCAGCTTCTATGAGTCCCATACGATTACTGGTTGCACCGGTAAAAGCGCCTTTTTCGTAGCCAAACAGCTCCGACTCAATCAGGGATTCTGGAATGGCAGCACAATTTAGAGCGACTAGGGGTCGCCCATTACGTCGACTTAGCGTGTGTACACGTCTGGCGGTCAGCTCTTTGCCCGTTCCAGTTTCACCCTGTATGAGTACGGTAGAGTCGGTTCGCGCGACTTTTTGAATCTGCTCATCGAGTTTTCGCAATGTCGGGCATTGACCCTGAAAAAATTGACGGGTGGCGGGACTTCGTTGCCGGTCGGCGTTATCTGCACGGCCCTGTCGGGGTAGCGCCGTCGCCACCACATTCAACAAATCATCATCAGAGCAAGGTTTCGCTAAATAGTCGACAGCGCCGGCTTTCATCGAGTCAACCGCCGAGCGCAGACTGGCATAGTTGGTCATAACAATGACCGGTACCGGGCTCGCTGATCGGATGAGCTCGGCGCCACTGGCGCCGGCGAGTTTAAGTTCGGTCACAATGAGATCGAACTCGGCCAAGTTATAACGGGTTTCTGCTTCCTGAACTCCCGCAGCCTCTGCAACTTTATAATCCCTCGCTTCTAAAACCCGGCGTAGGGCTTGTCGTTGAGAGGGTTCGTCATCAACTAGTAAAATGAGTGGCATGCAAATCGAATCCGTTGCGAAAGAGGGCAAAGTCTCTGAGTCCAACGTAACATTACTTTAAGTAACCAGGTAACAAAATGGCATTATTTGTTACCTAGGTACCCGCAGCGGATCCCATTTTGACTGACTCCAGGCAAGCAATGACACGGGGTCCTTCAGCTTGGCGGGAGGGTCGGGCTGTCCCAAGTCTTTCAGTGCGGTCCTTAAATTGTGCAGTGGTTGGTGATTATTCACTGCGGATGCGCCCTGCTGCTTACTGAGTTTGGCACCGTGTTGATCTGTCAGAACAGGTAGATGTCCATATTCAGGGGAGGGCAAGCCCAATCTGCGTTGCAAAAATATTTGGCGTGGAGTGGAGTCGAGCAAATCTCTTCCGCGGATAACTTGTGTCGCCGCGGGAGCCGCATCATCTACTGCGGCTGCCAGTTGATAGGCGTATAAACCATCTCGTCGCCGCACAACAAAGTTGCTGAGTTGTTGGCCGAGATGCCAGTTTTGAGGGCCCAAAAATGCGTCTTCTAAGGTGATGACTGTGTTAAGAGGTACTTTAACCCTTAGGCACGTGGCCTCTGACGCCGCAAATTTTTTCTGAGCACAAGATTTTTGACAGTTGCCAGCGGCACCGAGCATGGCGCGCGTGCAGGTACAATGAAAAAGATCCCCTTGAGCTTCTAGTCTTTGCAAAGCCTGTGCGTAGCGATAGCTGTGATCACTTTGATATTGAATGTCGCCGTCAAAGCGCAATGCGTGCGCTTCTAAGCTTGCTTGAATGGCGGCTACCGAGCCCTGGACGGCTCTTGGGGGGTCAATATCATCAATTCTAAGGTGCCAAAGCCCTCCCTGCGCGCGCGCGTGTAGGAGACTTCCCAGCGCGGCCAGCAAAGACCCCGCGTGCAAAGGGCCTGTCGGAGAGGGGGCAAAGCGCCCCACAACAGCGTGCGCACTATGAACATCTAGGGTATTAATAACTCCATCCCATAGGCGTCCTCAAGGCAGCTCAAATTAACCCAGCTCTTGGCGCTCTTTAATTTCCGAGAGGGTTTTACAATCAATGCAGAGTGTGGCCGTGGGGCGAGCTTCTAGTCGTTTCACACCTATCTCTATCCCACAGGCATCGCAATAGCCGTAATCGTCAATGGTAATGCGTTCTAGGGTGCCGTCGATTTTCTTGATCAGCTTGCGCTCTCTATCTCGAGTTCTAAGTTCGAGACTAAACTCCTCTTCCTGAGTGGCTCTGTCTGCAGGGTCGGGAAAATTCGAGGCCTCATCTTTCATGTGCGATACCGTGCGCGTAACTTCGTCCACGAGTTCTGCGCGCCAGTGCAGCAATAGGCCCCGAAAATGCTCTAGCTGCTCCTCGTTCATATAGGATTCGCCACGAGATGGCTTGTAGGGTTTGAAGTCATCAAAGTTCTGTACGTTACCCACGGCCCGAGCCACTTTCTTAGAGCTACTTTTCCCTCGACTTACCGCTTTCTTGACCGGCTTGTTCTCCACTATTTTTTGGCTTTTAGTGGTAGTGCTTGCCTTTGACTTGGTGGCTTTGGCCGGGGCTTTTTTCGCAACGGCTTTTGCAGCTACAGGCTTTTTAATGGCCGCTTTTTTGACGGTCGGCGCTATGGCGGCGGTCTTTTTAGTCGCAGGCGCTTTGGCAGGCACTTTTTTAGCGGCGGCCTTCTTCGCAGGGGCTTTGGCGGTCACTTTCTTCGCGACGGCCTTTTTCGCAGGGGCTTTGGCGGTCACTTTCTTAGCGGCAGCTTTTGCAACAGGCTTTTTGGCCACAGCTTTTTTAGCTGGAGCCTTTTTAGCCACGGGGGCCTTGGCTGTGCCCTTGCCGGTGGGTTTCTTGGAAGATGTCGTTTTAGCAGCAGTCTTCTTTGGCGCTGCTTTGGTCTTGGCGTTGGACTTTTTGGTGGCCATGGCAGATTACCTGATTACTGAGTTGATTATGGAGGCAGTCAAAACACCGCAAAAAGGACTGCTCGAAGGAGGCTTGTACAGCACGCTCCTGCAACGGGGACGGGAAGCTACCAGATTAGTCGCGTTGTTGCCACTGAATTTGCATTCGATTCCCATGCCACAATAAAACCGTTCCCTAGGATAAACTCTGTATATGACTTGGCATTGGGGTTTTGACAACTTAGAGCAGGGTATTTTACAGCGGCGCTATAAGCGGTTCTTGGCCGATGTAAAACTGCAAAATGGTGAAATCGTTGTGGCACATTGTCCAAATACAGGTGCGATGAAGGGCTGCCAGCAAACGGGTTCGCGAGTTTGGCTATCACCCAGCGACAATCCTAAACGCAAGTTAGCGTGGACCCTTGAGCTGGTTGAAGACCAGGGTAGCCTAGTTTGTGTGCACTCGGTTTTGGCGAATCGGGTGGTAGAAGGCGCATTAAAAGACGGTATTTTCCCGGAGCTTTCGGGCTTTGACACGCTTCATCGCGAGGTAAAATTGGGGGCTAATACCCGAGTAGACTTCAGACTTGCAGTAGGCGCTGCCTCCATCTGGGTAGAAGTAAAGGCAGTGTCTTGGTGCGTTGGTGCAGGATTAGGTCAGTTTCCTGACGCGGTGAGTGTTCGAGCGCGTAAGCATGTGCAAGAGTTGGCGAGTCTCGTAAGTTCGGGCACCCGAGCAGCCTTGATATTTTGTGCTTTTCACGAAGGCATTGAGCGAATTGTTCCGGCGTTAGAGGTTGATCCAAAGTATGCAGAGGCGTTAGTCGGTGCTGTTCAGGCAGGTGTTGAGATTTACGGGTTGGGCGTGGAAATATCACCGTGGGGTTTAAAAGCAACAAAGCCACTCGATATGGGGGACCTGAAACTTGGCGTTAAACAGTAGCACGCAACCCTCTGTTCTATGGGCTCTGGGCCTTAGCCTCAGGGGCCTGACAGATTTCCCCGGAATAGGTCTAGCCAATGAGGCTGCAGCGGCTGCCTTAAGTCGATTGATGGCAAGGGCTCAAAAATCAGGTTTTCAGTTGTCGGTCGCATCGGGGCACCGCGACTATGGCCGTCAATTAGCCATTTTTAATGCCAAGATGCGAGGGGAACGACCGGTTTATACCGATACGGGGGCGCTGGTATCGAAGCAGTCGCTTACGGGCCATGACTGGTTACACGCCATTCTTCGCTACTCCGCTTTGCCAGGCACTTCCAGACATCACTGGGGGACTGATTTTGATATTTGGGACCCCAGCGCGGTGCCTGCCGACTATGCGCTCCAGCTACAGCCTAGTGAATATAGCGAGGACGGGCCGTTTGCCCAGCTGTCGAGCTGGTTGACGACATTGATCAATAAGGACGATGCAGAGGGCTTTTATCGTCCTTACACCGGGGAATTAGGCGGTGTTGCTCCTGAGCCCTGGCATTTGAGCCACCGCCCCAGTGCCAAATCATTTCAGCCGCTTGTGGATCATGCGCCACTCACTCAGCTGTGGTCAGGAGAAACCAAGCAACTCGGGCAGTTGTCTAAGGTTGAGGCCCTCGCGGGCCTACAGGAAGTGCAGGGTCAATATGAAGCCATAATGGCCCGATACGTTCGAAGTTACTGGGTTTAATCTGAAGCTTTAGGCAGTGACTCCAGCATTGTGTTGCGCCACAGGCTAGACACCGGCCTCACTGGCTTTTTGCAGTAAGTGGCCGTAATGGTTCTGATAGTCTTTTTGTGAGGCAGCAATAACTTTAAGCGCCTCGTCACGGCCGTAGACACCGTCCACACGTATCTCAACGTTTTTTCCCGGAATCATTTTGTAAGTTGAGAAATAGTGTTGAAGCCTTTCGGTTTTTATTGGTGGCAGGTCTTTGATGTCATTGACGTCACCCCAAATGTTATCGCCCTCAAGTACCGCGATGATTTTGTCGTCAGCTTCGCCCTCATCGATCATCTGGATGCCCCCGACCACTCGTGCATTTAGCAAGATATCAGCACGGGTGATCAGTCGTTCTGAAAAAATACAAATGTCCAGGGGGTCGCCGTCTGCGATATCGGCATGGGCACAACGCGCTGCTACCTCCTCGGCACAGTAGGTTCGAGGGATGAAGCCATAGAGGGCCGGCGGCGTTGCAGTCGTGCGTTGCGGGCGATCAACTACCAAAAACCCGGTGTTTTTATCGAGTTCGTATTTGACGGTGTCGCTCGGTAGCATCTCGATATAAGCTCGCACAATACCTGGCTCCACGCCATCGGGTATGGCCTCTAGGCCGTGCCAGGGGTGTCGCCTATATGCTGAGAAGGGTTCGTCGGTATACATTTTTCGGGGCCTCCTGCCCTAGGTTTCAATAAATAAGTGTGCTGAAAACAGCCACAACGTGTTGACGGCGCAAAGCCTCTGCACTGCTAGCTGCAGTGCGTCATAACGTCAAATTAACGGTGGCAAATCTATTTCGGGATTGTCGGTGTTTCTACTCCGGATACGCCAGTATTATAACGACACCTCGAAGCCTTGGGCGAGTCGCTTTTCGACAGGCAGATTTTTAAGCGTCGTATAAATGGGCATTCCTTTGCTGTATTGAGGATACGCTTCCCCCTGCACCAAG
>QXYP01000169.1 GCA_009886815.1 Halieaceae bacterium | reverse complement strand
AAACCAGTGTCGTACTGCTGGCTCCATAGGGCAAACCTGTAGTAACGCGGTATTGTTTAGCATGGCGTTTAAACAACCTTGCCGTTCGTGCTGCCGCTGTCTTGCCCTCTCAATGTTCTCTCGAAGGTCCAGGGTGTGCGATGTGCTGTTGCCACTACGCAGCAACACGGCAGCCGGTTGCCGCTCTAGGCGCACGTGCAAATCGATGCGATCTAAGAGTGGGCCGGAGATGCGGGCTTGATAACGACCCACAACATCGGGCCGACATCGGCAAGTCTCATTTTGAATGCCGGCGAAACCACAGGGGCATGGGTTCATGGCAGCCACTAACTGGAATCGTGCAGGATACTGATAGGTGCCTTTGGCCCTGCTCAGGGAAATGTGGCCAGATTCTAGGGGTTGTCGCAGTAAGTCCAACACGGTGCCGCGGAATTCGGCTAATTCGTCCAAAAATAAAACGCCGCCATGAGCGAGAGAGACTTCGCCAGGCGTAGCATTGATCCCCCCGCCAACAAGTCCTGCGGCGGTGGTGCTGTGGTGAGGAGCCCTAAAGGGACGCCCAAAGTTTGGCTCCAAGCCTAAAAGGTCTCTCATGAGAGACAGTTCCAGTTGATCACTGGGACTGGGGTCTTCCAATAAGGGTGGCAAGCTTGCCGCCAAGAGTGTTTTGCCAGCGCCCGGAGGCCCGATCATCAAAAGGTGGTGGCCTCCTGCAGCGGCTATTTCCAAGGCGCGCTTAGCCACTTCCTGACCTGTAATTTGTGCTGTGCTCGCAGGTTTCTGCGTTGAAGTGGTGTCAGCTTTAACCTTGATTACTGCGAGTGTCTTAGCTTTGATCAAACCACAGGCACTTAATAAGTCCTCCGCCGCTGTAACGCGGCTGCCCGGGACCACGGCCATCGTTTTTGCCTGCGCTGCGGGCAATATCACCGCGCGTTGGTCCAGTGTGGCGGCTCGCACTGCAGCGAGAAGACCTCGGCATTGTCGTAAAGACCCGTCGAGCCCAAGTTCTCCAAAAAACTCCCGATTCGTGAGCGCGTTAGCGGTTAGTTGTCCGGAGGCGACCAAAATAGCCAGAGCGATCGGTAGGTCAAAGCGACCCCCGCTTTTTGGCAGTTCCGCGGGTGCCAAGCTGACCGTAATTCGACGGTCCGGCCATTTAAAGTGAGAACAGATGAGTGCACTGCGAACCCTTTCTCTCGATTCACGAACCGAGCTTTCGGGTAAACCCACCACTGAAAAAGCGGGCAAGCCATTGCTGAGATGCGCTTCAACTGAGACGAGTGGTGCGTTGAGCCCCATCCCAGCTCGGGATAAGACAGTGGCGTGACTCATGGATCATCCTTGATTGGACCTGTTGCGAGCATCCTTGCCGCAGCACGTTTGAGCGTTTGTGGTAAGCAGTAAAGCGGGCTTTTGGGGGTTATGGGTTGCTGGTGCCTTTGTCGATGTCATCGAGCTGTTGCGTCAGGGATTCGAGCTTGGTTTCAAGTTCTTCAATGCGTTGACGGGTTCTTTGCAGAACTGCCGACTGTGCGTCGAATTCAGAGCGCGGCACCACATCGAGCTTAGACAGCGCAGATTGTGCCAGCAGACGCGCATTTTTATCGAGCTGTTCAATGACGGGGTTGTCGCGGCCTAGCAGCCGCTCGAACAGATCTGCTGGGGAGCGGCGCTGCCCCCCTTCTTCTGTGCCATTGTTTTTATCATCTTGCTGCATGGTGAGTTGTGTCCCTGTGTGCCCAATGACCGTCAATGTAACTCAGGATGATGCATTCCCCCACATCGGAAACAGCCTATTTCGCCCATCGGCGGGGCAGGGCTGCACTGCGATGGTGCGGCTTTTTACTGGCTTTGTGTGCTGAGCCTAGCGGCTAAAAAACCTAAAGCATTGAATTAATTGTATTTAATATTTTTGGTACAGCGCTCGCTAAGGCAAGGGGCATACCGACGCAGGACACGATTGTGGTGCGGCGGAAAACAAAGGATCACTTAAAAGGAGTTGCCATGCCAGTCCGCTCGCTTGTTCTCACCACGTCGCTCGTCGGCACTAATAAATGGAGGTTCGCATGAAGTTAGTTACCGCGATCATCAAACCCTTCAAGCTCGATGATGTTCGGGAAGCCTTATCTCAAATTGGTATCCAAGGCATCACTGTCACAGAGGTGAAGGGCTTTGGGCGCCAGAAAGGACACACCGAGCTATACCGGGGCGCGGAATATGTCGTCGACTTCCTGCCCAAGGTCAAAATCGAGGCTGCCGTTACGACCGAGCAGGCCGATGCCGTGATCGAGGCGATCACAACGGCGTCGCACACTGGGAAAATCGGTGACGGAAAGATTTTTGTGACCGCTATCGACCAAATCATTCGCATTCGCACCGGCGAGACCGGCGAAGCCGCCATTTAATCCATAGGGAACAGGAATCAATCATGGAGAACGAAATTTTTCAGTTGCAGTACGCGCTGGACACCTTTTACTTCTTGGTGTGTGGTGCTTTAGTGATGTGGATGGCGGCAGGTTTCGCCATGCTCGAAGCAGGCCTCGTCAGAGGCAAAAACACGGTTGAAATACTGACTAAAAACGTCGCGTTGTTTGCGGTTGCCTGCACCATGTACATGGTGTGTGGTTACGCGATTATGTACGGCGGCGACTATCTGCTTAGTGGCATTACGGGGAATGGCGTCACCGGGGCTGATGAGCCCGCGGCTTATGCTCCCTCAGCCGATTTCTTCTTTCAGGTCGTGTTTGTAGCGACAGCGATGTCGATTGTCTCAGGTGCCGTTGCGGAGCGCATGAAGCTGTTTGCCTTCTTGGCCTTTGCAGTCGTGATGACAGGTGTCATCTACCCATTAGAGGGGAGTTGGACCTGGGGTGGAAACCCAGTCTTTGGCGCCTACACCTTGGGCGATCTTGGATTCCTCGACTTTGCTGGCTCGGGCATTGTTCATATGGCGGGTGCCGCTGCCGCGTTGGCCGGTGTGGTATTAGTCGGCCCTCGTAAAGGCAAATACGGGCCTAATGGCGAGGTCAACGCGTTTCCGGGTGCTAACCTACCCCTGGCGACCTTGGGCACGTTTATCCTTTGGCTGGGCTGGTTTGGATTTAACGGAGGCTCTGTCTTAGCAACGGCCTCGGTAGATGCTGCAAACTCGGTAGCGATTGTGTTTATGAACACCAATGCCGCAGCAGCGGGTGGGTGTCTCGCGGCACTGGTCACAGCCAAGCTGATGTTTGGTAAGGCCGACCTCACGATGGCCTTGAACGGTTGTCTTGCCGGCTTGGTTGCGATCACCGCGGGTCCTGACACACCGTCAGCGTTGCAGGCGACGCTCTTTGGTGCTCTAGGTGGTGTTCTGGTGGTGTTTTCCATCATCACTTTGGACAAACTAAAGATCGACGATCCCGTCGGTGCGATCTCGGTTCACGGTGTTGTTGGTTTACTCGGTCTGCTATTGGTACCCGTCACTAACGACGGTGCGGCATTCTCAGGCCAGATTATCGGTGCCATCACGATCTTTGGTTGGGTTTTCCTTGCTTCACTGGTCACCTTTGGAATCATTAGGGCGGTCATGGGACTCCGTGTCTCTGAAGAGGAAGAGTACGAAGGTTCAGACCTGTCGGAATGTGGTATGGAAGCATACCCAGAGTTCACCTCAGCCCGTTGATACCTCACATCGGCTGATTGTTTGGGGCCCTTTGGGCCCCTTTTTTTTGCAATCTGTACCCGTGAATCAACACGGAATGCTCTCTTGGCATTGCCAAATTCCACGAGCCGATCATAATGTAAGCCTATGCAACCTAAAGGTAGTAAGCATTCATGAAACTCGTTACCGCAATTATTAAACCTTTTAAGATGGACGATGTCCGCGCAGCACTCTCTGACGTGGGTGTTCAGGGCGTTACGGTGACCGAAGTTAAGGGGTTTGGGCGCCAGCGGGGTCATACCGAGCTCTATCGTGGCGCAGAATATGTGGTCGATTTCTTACCGAAACTCAAGCTCGAGGTCGCCTGCGCGGGTGATCAGGTAGACAGCGTTGTCGAAGCGATTATCGCTGCAGCGGGCACGGGTAAAATAGGCGACGGTAAGATATTTGTTTCTGAGCTCGATCAAGTGATCCGCATTCGCACCGGGGAGACCGGCACCGAAGCCATCTAATTTCCGTGGTTTAGGAATGGGCGGCGGTTTGTAAGCGCCGCAGCAAACTGGGTAGCTCTGTGAGACACGCAATAATGTGATCAGCGTAGTCGCTGTCACTACCTTGTTGGGTGAACCAGACGGAACGGATGCCTGCTCGATGCGCCCCCACGACATCATGCTCATGACTGTCACCGACATGAATCATGGCACTGGCCTGACCGCCAGTGTGTTTAAGAGCGTGATTAAAAAGTGCTGGTTCTGGCTTGGCGGCACCCACATCCTCGGCCTTGAAGGCGAAATCAAAAAACTGACCCAAGGGTGTTTTGGTGACATCGGCATTGCCGTTGGTCAGTGCACCTAAGGTGTAATCTTGTGATAGCGCTGTCAGTAAGGGTAGTGACTCCGGGTACAGCGCCACGTCGTGCCGTCGGGCGATAAATGCCTGAAAAGCTGCCTTCGCCGCCCATTGGGCTTCTGCCTGTAACAACCCCCCTTCTTCCAGCGATTGCTGCAGTACCGCCTGTCTAAAAGCACTTATCTGATGGGCGAGTTGTGGTTCCCGCGTTAGAACCTGCTGGCGAATTCGCTTTAGGTTTTCTGAATCAAGGCCCTCTAATACCTGCGGGTAGTGGGCTTCCAACCATGCATTTTGAGCGGCTTCAGCCTTGATAAGAGCGGGCCGAACATCCCAAAGGGTATCGTCTAAGTCAAAGGTAATGACTTTAATCGTCATTTGTTTTTTCGCCGTGCTCGGGGATGTGCAGCATCGTAGACCTTCGATAAATGTTGGAAGTCCAGATGCGTATATATTTGAGTCGTGCTGATATCAGAATGTCCCAGTAACTCTTGCACAGCTCTCAAGTCACCACTGGACTCTAGCATGTGGCTGGCGAAGGAGTGTCGCAGCATGTGAGGGTGCAGTTTGCCAGGGAGTGCGCTAAATCGCGCCATGCGTTGCAGACGCAGCTGCACGCTGCGTGGGCTAATACGTTGACCCCGATTAGACACAAATAATGGTGAAGCGGGCTGCACGTCTTCGGTGCCTAGAGGGCGAAGTGAAAGCCATTTTTCAACGGCTTTGAGGGCGGGCCCACCGACCGGCAGCTTTCGGGTTTTTCGACCCTTACCCGTCACCGTAATGATCCGCTCATTGAACTCCAAGTCGTTTATGTTTGCTGATATGAGCTCTGAAAGACGTAACCCAGAAGAGTATAAAAGTTCTGCTATTGCCATATCCCTGAAGTCGAGGGTTGTTTCCGGTTGCCACTGAAATAAGTGATTCACGCTATCTGGGTCTAGGGTTTTGGGTAGGCTGCGTCGCCGTTTTGGCGCTTGAACACCGAGTGCGGGGTTTCCGACACTCGCGTCCCGCTCTGAAATAAATCGATAAAGTGAGCGTATTGAGGACAGCGCCCGCTGGATACTCGTGGGGGATAGGCCTTGTCGATGCAACTGGGCGACCCAGTTTCTGACGTCGGCCTCTCTCACAGCGGCTGGTTCTTGGGTGTTTGATGCTGCACAAAAGACAATAAATCGTCGAATATCGCGGCCATAACCCTCGAGGGTGTGATGAGACACCTGTCGGACGTCTCGCTGATAGCTTAGGAAAATATCGCAGGCAGCAGCTAGGGAATCACTCACGTGGTGGGTATTGGCTCTACACAGGGCAGATGCATGACCACTTCCGCTAAATTTTCCAGGAAAAGCGTGCCAACCGTGTTGTCGTAGCGATTAACGTCGCTTGAGCCAACGCCGATGGCACCGATCAGAACACCATTGAGATGCAGTGGCGCTATGGCGGCAGATCCCTCTGACGCGCAACCTGGGAACATGGCTGACATTTCGTCAGCACGGAAAACACCGCAGTAGGCGCGCTGGCGTCGTAGCAGGGTCTCGATAATATTTTGACGATCTGTAGCGCAGGCAACAACGTCGCCTAAGCTTTCTGAAGCGGGTGTCAGCCAGACATGGGAGGCATATTCCACACCGAAAAAATCAAGCAGCCCTGTTTCTATAGTGGATCCCAAGTGCGCCACCTCTTGGCACTGCAGCAGCGTTAATATCATGCGCTGTGAGGCTTCGAGTATCGACTCACTGGTTTCGGCATTGTGCGTTAGCTCAGCGAGGCGACTGCGCATGGCAATGTTGCGCTCACGGAGCACGTTGACCTGACGTTCTACAAGCGATATTGAGCCCGCACCACCGTGAGGGATTTCCAGAGTTTCTAGCAGTTCTTTTCGGTCCTCAAAGAAATCAGGGTGCTGCGTAAGGAACGACGCAACGTCATCGGCACTGAGCATCTCTGATGGCAATGCTGCGGAAGATTCTGAAAAAGTTTCACCCGTCATGGAAATCCTGTCTCTGCACCGCGGTCAGCGATTGTGTAGGTTGATCGTGCCCTCAAATACCGAGGCCGTGGGTCCGCTTAGCCAAGCAGCAGTGCCATCGCCCTCCCATGCAACCGAGAGCTTACCGCCGGGTAGATGCACTGTCACGGCGTTGTTGAGCAGGTTCTTGCGAATACCGTGCACGACGGCGGCGCAGGCGCCTGTTCCACAGGCGAGAGTTTCTCCTGCGCCGCGCTCAAAAACACGCAGTTTTATCTCGTCCCGAGACAGAATTTGCATAAAGCCCACGTTAACGCGGTCGCTAAACTGGGGGTGTTTCTCGATAGCGGCGCCCAGGCTCGCTACGGGAGCTTTGTGGATATCGTCAACAGCGATAACAGCGTGTGGATTGCCCATTGAGAGAACGCCAATGGTTAGGCTGGTACCCGACGCGTTAATTGTATATTCGAGCTGTTCTTGATCGGTGGTGAAGGGGACCGCAGTGGGTGTAAATATTGGAATACCCATTTCGGCGCTAATCTGACCGTCATTTCCGGTTTCCAATTGCATGAGACCATTTGGGGCCTGCACTTTGAGATGGGACTTCGACGACAGCCGTTGCTCTCTGACAAAACGCGCAAAACAACGGGCCCCATTGCCGCATTGGCCAGCCTCAGAGCCATCGGCATTAAAAATATGGTAGCGGAAATCGGCATCAGGGCTGTCGGGTGGACTGACGATCAGCACCTGATCGCAGCCAATTCCCCGCTGCCGGTTGGCAAGCCGACGAACTTGACCGGGAGAGATGTGCAAGTTTTGCCGCACGTTGTCGATAACCACAAAGTCATTGCCGGCGCCTTGCATTTTAGTGAAACGCACCTTCATAGGGTGGCCTCAGGCAGTAAGCATTCGTCGACCCACAGCGTCTCGAGAGGTTCACGCGCCCGAACGAGGTGTGCACTCCCGCCGTCGACCATAACCTCAGCAGACCGCGGTCGCGTGTTGTAATTGGAAGCCATGACAAAGCCATAAGCGCCGGCAGTCATAACGGCAAGCACGTCCCCCTGAGCGAGGGAGAGATTTCGGTCTTTACCCAAGAAATCGCCAGTTTCACAGACAGGACCCACAACATCCCAACACTTTACATCCCGATGCACCTCATTGACCGGCACGATATCTTGCCAAGCGCCGTATAAGGCGGGTCGCAACAAATCATTCATGGCGGCATCGACTAACGCAAAATTTTTGTGCGGGGTCGGCTTCAAATACATGACCTCCGTGAGTAAGACACCGGCCTGGGCGACGATGGAGCGACCCGGCTCTAAAATTAAAGTGAGGTTGTGGGCGGAAAGCGTTTGTGTCAGCGCGGCCACATAATCAGTAATTTTAGGGGCATTTTCTGTGCCATAGGGAATACCCAGCCCCCCACCTAGATCAATATGCTGGAGTACGATTCCCTCTGACTGCAGCGTTTCGAGCAATTGAATCAGGTGTCGAGTCGCCTCGGTAAATGGCGCAATATCGAGTATCTGGCTGCCAATATGGCAATCAATACCAATGGGCGTAATCCCGGGTAAAGCGATGGCCTTTCGGTACAGCCGCAGCGCGCTGTCTAGCTCGACACCAAATTTATTGTCTTTGAGCCC
>QXYP01000168.1:2290-8700 GCA_009886815.1 Halieaceae bacterium | reverse complement strand
TGAGTATGTCCCACTCACGGCTAAAGCGGTGATCCCGGTTTAGCGTGGGCATTTCAGGTAACACGCCTGGTTTTGAAAAGTCTACATTCCCCTCCCGCTGCAGCTCTTGATAGATTTGCAATGCTTGGGCTTGGCGACCCTTGACCATCAACCAGTCAGCCTTAGCGTGGCGCAAACTCTCATCTTGGGGAAATAACTTCAGCGCGCGATCTATAAGCCCTCTTGCGGTTGACCCCAGCGAACTCTCAATATTGCGTAGTCGGTACTCGCCTGGCGCTTGATCACGATTTTGTTGATAGGGACTAGGAAAGCGATCTTGCGCAACGCCAAAGTTATCGACCACCAAAGGGTCAATGTTAAAATCAATCAGATAATACAATTTAAGAACTTCAAGGCTGATCGCTTTGCACCATGGGTCTTGCCACTCAGCACTCTCACAAACTGCGCTAGCCATATCATTGGCGTGCTGAACCACAAACAACACACCAGACTCTTTGCCCGCCCAAGGACTGCTGGCCAGCAGCTCACTTTGCACTGACAACCAGCGAACAGAAGCCTGCAATCGTTGCTCGGTCCAGGGTTCAGCTCCGCGGCCCAACAGCCTGTAAAAGTAGTCAATCTGACGCCCCACCTCGACGGGATCCCCTTGCTCACGCAATAACTCAAGAATGCGCTCTAGGAGAGGCAACTGCTTTTCAGTGCTTAAGCCACTGTTGATCCGCGTGCTATGCAAGGCCCATCGATACAGTTCAAGCGCCGTTTCCGGACTACCATATTCTTCAGCCTCCCGAGCGGCACTCACCAAAGTGGGGGTCAGCTCGGGTGAATAAGGCCCGACGACGGCTTCTAGCCCTTGAATGTTCTCAGAGGTGGTTTCCAAGCGACGCTGAATGGTCAGCGGCGACGGTAATTCCGGGGGCACAGGATTAAGTATCTCGGTGTCGGGCCATAGAATATGAATGCCCCAGGGCTGTGGCTCGCCCGCATAACAGGTTAAATCCCATCCCCATACCAGTAACAAGCAAAGCACCGCTTGCGGCAGAGAGACCTTGGGAGAATTAGAGGTACCAGACATGGTGCAAGTGTAAACAAAACGGGCAAAAAAAAACCCGCCATAAGGCGGGTAAAAGCATTAAAGGACCTGAGTAGTGCACAATCGAAGCCTTGGGAGCTCAAACAGATCGTGCCTCCTCAATGTTGCTATTGTCTCTACGTGACGACATAAATCAAATGTATTTATTTCATCTTTTATATTCTTTTGTGGCATTATCACGGTTATGGACATTAAAAAGCTATCAAAGGTCGACCTTAACCTATTGGTTTCATTGCAGATTTTACTAGAGGAGTGCAGTGTTTCCTCAGCCGCGCGGCGCATGTCGATTACTCAGCCTGCCATGTCAAAAACCCTAGGGCGCCTCAGAGACACTTTCCAAGACCCACTGTTCGTGCGTTCTAAACGCGGCATTCAACCGACACCCAGGGCGCAATCTATCGCTGTGGAGCTCCCTGCCCTGCTCGCTGCTACGGAGGCACTGCTAGAGGCGGGTGATTTCTCCCCAAGTACCTATAGAGGGGAGATCACAATCGCCATTTCTGAGTATGTAGGGCTTTCATTACTTCCCCCTCTTACCGCCCGCTTACAAAAAATTGCCCCGGGACTTAGCCTGCGCACCATTACCCGCGTGGAGGGACAGCTCGACAAACTCGCAGCAGGCGGGCTCGATTTCGCTGTGCAACTCACGCGCTCTGACTATCCGGAAGAATTTCGCTTCCAATCTCTAGGCGGATCGCCCCTGGCTGTTTTTGTTCGAGATGGTCACCCTTTAGCCAGTAGCCCTCTAACCCGTGAGACCCTTACAAAATACCCTGCAATCAGTCTCTATGTGTCTGATCGTAGTGATACCGAGTTACCCACATCGCCACACGCGCGACTGCAAGCAGGGTCTGTGGCCATGCTTGAAACCTCACATCTGTTGACCGCTCTGGAGATACTCAGAGAGACCGATTTCACTTTAGTCTGCCCCGCTTACTTAGCAAGAAATCAAGGCGCAACCCGCGATGTTATTGCACTCCCTTTACCTCCCGATGATGCCCAGTATGTAGACTATGCCTTGGTCGCTCATAGAAGAACCCAGGCCTCTCCGGCTCATCAATGGCTGTGGAATGAAATTGTCGATACCGTGAGGAGCATGCGCTTACGCACAGTGCATCGAGGATAAGTTTAGCCTGAGATTTGTCAGCAACTATTTCTATGGCTAACGAGAAGTGGCATAATAGAGACCTTCTCTTCTGCCGTTCTTCATGTCAAAGCGCACACCAAAAACTGTTCCACGATTTCAAACGCCGATCATCGAGACGCATTGCCATCTTGATTATTTAGCGCAGGACACTATTGCTGACGAGCTGCAGGCGATTACCGAGGCGGGAGTAGAACGCATAGTCACGATTGCTGTTTCTGCCGACAACCTAAAGACGGTTCTTAACCTTTGCAATCAACACGAACATATCTGGGGCACCCAAGGTATACACCCTCACGAAGCTTCATCTTGGACCCCATCGGTGGCGCAGGCTGTAGCGCAAGGCGCCAGTCATCCTAAGGTTGTAGCGATCGGAGAGATTGGCCTAGATTACTACTATGAGCACGCCTCACCACAATCCCAAATAGCGGCCTTTGAAGCGCAGTTGTCCCTAGCAGCCGAGCGCGATTTACCCGTAGTGATTCACACCCGCGAAGCCGATGCCGATACCCGTACCGTGCTGGAGAATCATGCCCGCCATTTACGAAATAAAGGCGTTATTCACAGTTTTACGAGCTCCCAAGCTCTCGCTGATTACTGTCTCTCCGAGGGATTTTATTTAGGTTTTAATGGTATCTGCACTTTTAAAAACGCAGACAACGTGCGGGCTGTCATTGACGCTACGCCAATTGACCAAATCGTACTTGAAACTGACGCGCCATACCTCACGCCCGTTCCCTACCGGGGCCGAGTGAATTCTCCTCGTTTCTTACCCCTGATTGCCGAACAAATTGCCGAGATTAAAAATATGCCGGTTGAAGCGCTGTTATCCGCCGTTCGGAGGAACAGCATGGCGTTGTTTTTTTCTGACTTATGAATGAATTTGCGGTAGGTCAGCGCTGGGTAAGCCACGCAGATGTTGAATTGGGACTGGGTATTGTTGTCGAGCTCGATGCTCGGCGCATCACTCTACACTTCCCAGCTGTCGGCGAGGAGCGAACCTACGCAACAGACCGTGCACCCCTCACCCGACTTATCCTCGAAACCGGTGACCGCTACCAACACATAAACGGACAGGAATATGGCGTTTTGGAACGTCACGAATCTGAAGGAATTCTCGCCTATCTCATAGAAAGTGCCGCAGGAGAACAAGAGCTTGTCTCCGAACTCGATATTGACCCTCACATACAGCTGCGATCTCCAAGAGATCGGCTGCTCAACAATCAGCTAGACAAGCTGCTGGATTTTCAGCTTCGTTACGAAACACTGAAGCAGCGCGCACATTTTTCAGGGAGCGCGGTACGAGGGCTGCTCGGTGCCAGAACCTCTCTGCTGTCTCATCAAGTCTATATTGCCAGCGAAGTCGGCAGCCGCATTGCTCCCAGGGTATTACTGGCGGATGAGGTCGGGCTTGGTAAAACCATTGAAGCAGGCCTTATCCTGTCACAGCAGCTGGCCTCGGGACGCGCCTCGAGGGCACTCATTTTAGTTCCTGACTCGCTAATACATCAGTGGCTGGTCGAAATGCTACGGCGATTTAGCCTTGCATTCTCCTTATTCGATGACGATCGGCTGCTCGATCTTGAACTAGAAACGGCCTTCGAGTCTGAACAGCTGATCATCTGTCCTTTCTCCCTGATGGCTGATAACGATGATGCTAGACGCAGCGCACTCTCTGCGCGCTGGGATATGGTTATCGTAGATGAAGCCCATCACTTGAGTCGCCAGAACCCCCGAGAAGAAGCGCTTTCGGACTTTGTTGAAACCCTCGCAGGCCAATGCAGTGGGCTGCTTTTACTGACGGCTACTCCAGAACAGGCAGGGGTCGAGAGCCACTTTGATCGACTTCGTCTTCTCGATCCTGACAGGTTTAGTGACTTAGCAACATTTCTTCGTGAACAAGAACAGTTCTCAGAGTGGAATCGTGTCATCGAGTCGCTCCAGTCAGGTCAAGAGCACGTTGCCCTGCCGAGCGGCATTGATCAAAACACAGACCGTGAATCTCAGGTCAGGCAGCTGCTTGACCGCTACGGAACTGGACGCGTGCTGTTCCGAAATACTCGCGCCTCAGTGCCCGGATTCCCGAAGCGCACTCTGTATGCCCACCCTTTGGAGGCGCCAGCGCTCTATCAGGACAGTCGCACAGAGTTGTTTCCAGAGGTGGCGTTCCCAGAGGCCCAGTGGTTAGAGCATGACCCACGGGTAAGCTGGCTAGAGTCTCAGCTTCGAGGGTTGCGGCCCGAAAAAGCTTTAGTGATCGCAGCAAATGCAACGACCGCTTTAGCGCTAGAGCAATACCTGCACTTACGCGCGGGCATTCGCTGTGCCGCTTTTCACGAAGGTCTCACCCTGGTGGAACGAGATCGTGCCGCGGCCTATTTCGCCGACGAGCATAGTGGTGCACAGGCGCTAATTTGCTCAGAAATCGGTAGCGAAGGCCGAAACTTCCAGTTTGCACATCACCTAATTTGTTTCGATTTGCCAAAAAATCCCGACTTACTCGAACAACGTATCGGACGCCTGGATAGAATTGGGCAGGCGGCAGATGTGGCGATCCATGTGCCCTTCATACGGGACAGTGCCCAGCAGGTTTTATTTCACTGGCACGATCAAGCTCTGGGGGCATTCACCAATAGCTGCGCCGTGGGCTATACCGTACTAAAACAGTTTCAGGAAATTCTGGATGCTGCGTTGGCCAACCCCGATGCGCCCACCGACGAGCTGCTGCGCGGGTCTCTCGAACTGCGCAAATCACTAGAACTAAAAATGCGCGAGGGACGAGATCGTCTGCTCGAATTAAATTCCCACAACGCTGCCCGTGGTTCAGCGATTATCGAAACCATTCAGCGCGAAGAAACCCCAGATCAGGTGCTTACCTTTGCGGAACTGCTCTTTGACCGCATTGGCGTGAGTCAGGATTACCACTCAGAGACAACGCACCTCATTAAACCTACCGAAACCTTAATCACGGGCGAACTACCCGGCCTAAGTGAGGACGGCACGGTGGTCAGTTTTGATAGAGAAACAGCGCTGGCGCGGGATGACGTATTGTTTCTCACCCGTGAACACCCCCTGCTCAGGGAGGCCATGTCGGTCGTGTTAAGCAGTGAGTTAGGTAATTCAGCCCTTGGTACTCTAAAGCACCCCAAAATCCCCGGTGGCACCGTACTTCTGGAGTGTGTGTATAGCCTTGATTGTATAGCGCCGAATCACCTTGAAATGGGTCGCTACGTCAATCAGACACCACTTCGCTTCGTTATTGATCCCAAGTGTGTTGATCGTGGCCAGTCCATTGGGCATCCGGCCCTAAACCGCATGATGGGACCCGTCCCTACTGCGACGGCTGCAAATGTTATGCGTAGAATCCGGTCATTACTCGAGCAGCAGCTTAAAGCAGCCGACGAATTGGCTAAGTCTGAGCTTGAGCTACGAAAACGCGCAGCTATAGACACCGTCAATGAGCAACTCGGTGCGGAACACAGCCGCCTTAAATATTTGCGCAGCGTCAATCCAGCGGTGCGAGATGATGAAATTACGGAATTGGAGGGGCGTATAGCAGACACCCTCGCCGCAGTCGGTGACACGCAGGCTGTGAGTCAAGCCCTGCGGGTAGTTGTGGCCACCTGATTCGACACTACGCAGCTGATGCGCTCCCTACCCATGCAGGCCCCGCCCGGCTGTAAGCCCACCGATTCCGATCAATGCCCGATCAGGGCCGGTACCAAATAGACGAGGTGTATGCGCGTTCTTGGATAGTGTCTGGGCGCTGGGTGTCAACTTCGCCACCCAGGGCTAGCTTATCGAGTAATGAATGCCGCGCGGTCGGGATTTGCAGTACTCGCACGTAATAAAACGCTGACTGTGTAGGGTCAAAATCCGGATCGCTCCAGGCCGCAGTCAAACGCCCTGCCCCCACACTATTATCGACGAGCCCAGTCGATAGGTCGACGGTGTTAGGGATCGGTAGCAATGTGCCATCGGGTTGCCAACGGTCGTCTCCAACCCAAGCGACATTATAAACCTGCTCTTCGGTACTGCCGTCACTGCGTGTCCAGCCCTTAATCACCTGCACCCGATCAAGTGCGCCAGATGCCGGGTCGGCCATGGCCTCAATCAGCAGCGTCGGCGTGGCACCCGCGGCTGCGGACATGAGTTCACCACCCATAGGTACGG
>QXYP01000168.1:0-2280 GCA_009886815.1 Halieaceae bacterium | reverse complement strand
CTGTGTCATTACGTTGGCCGGGAAGTCGGCATCTTCCAAGGAGTCGCGAGTGAGGTCCCACCCGCCATAAACTCTGACACCAATACGGGGGCCAGTAGTTGCGTAAACCTCTCGCCGGCGCATAGCGGCGACAATGCTTTCACGGGTGTTGTCCTCGGCCCACACTGCTGCGAGGCCCGACGCCGACATAGCCCACCCAAAGGGTCGTAGTGGCTCGTCACCCCAGCCCGAACTCTTCTTGCTGGGAATTGAGTCCGTCACAAATTTACCCTGAAAGTTAGCCTCCTCGGCACTTGGCAGGGCCGTATGACCGTCGGTCGAACCAATCACACCAAACTGATAGGGGTTGATTCCTAAGTTAGATTCTAGGGTAAGACCTCGACGCAAGGCTGATCGCACATAGTCCCCTGCTTGAGGTTTATATGGGGTCCATCGACTTTGAATGTAAAAAGGGTAAGTTTCAAAGTCTGCGAATTCATCATCGGGAGAGAGCGCTGAGTGCGTTTCCGAGTCGCCCTTTATTTGAGTAATTTCAACAATGGGTTCCCAGTAGCGTCGAAGCTCGGCATAGCGACTGTCGATTTCATCACCGCGCAGTGAAGTCATGTCAAACATAATGCCCTTGGAAATATTTGAGTTATGAGGGATGGCCAGAAAAGTGCCCCCGGTCGACGCTGCCGTCGTTTCTAACCACTGCCAGAGATCCTCGGGAAAAGAACTATTGTCGAGTCCGTAAGGCACGAAGGTTTGAGCAGTTTTGGCGTCGATATCGCCGATCACAATACGATGTAAATTAGCACCGCCTGGAATGGCACTGTATTCCCAGCCTATCAGTGCGGTGAAGTCACCCGGCGCATTGTGTGCATCAGCCGCGTCAGTAATTGTCTTCCAAGCATCGGCTTCAACCGCGGGCAAATCAGGAATCCACCCCACATCAGCATCCCAGTCCCGTGCCGCGGCAGCAAAGTCATCGGTAGGCTCGGGCAGCACACCGAGAAATAAATTGCGCGCGGTTTGTTGGTCCACAGCGTCCCGGAGTATAGCCGTTGCAACCCAGGCCTTTAACTTTTCGACCAGCGAGAGGTCGTCTCGCATCACGCCATCATAATAAACACTGCGAATAACACCCATGAGTTCGGCGTGGTCAGAGACGACCAAAAAATCAAGAGGGGTTTCCAACTGCACGCGTCGGCCATCCCAGCCGTGAACAACCGGAGCCCCCTTAGCAAATCGATAAGCCATATCAGGAGTTGCCGTAAGGTTGTTATTGGCAAATGCATCTGAAGAATAGGTTGTGTGAAGGTGTGTATCGCCCCACAGCAGCTTTTTATCCTCCGCTTTAGAGGCTAGCGCTAAAGTCGCGATCGTTAGCAACACAAACCATTTTAAAGTTTTCATGGTAATTCTCATTTGTTGAACACCGTTGGAAGGACTGCAAAAGCCAAGGGTGAGGGTATCATCGCCCCTTCCATGCGTAGGGCTTTTTATCAAAAAAGGCGGCCACGGCATTGGGGCAGTCTTCGCTTGAGATACAAAACTCCTGAAGATCGGCCTCTTTCACAATGGTATCGCCCAAAGAAGCTGTTGCCGCAAAGCGTAACGCCTCTTTGGTGTACCGAAGTGCCAAAGGCGAACGTCCGGCAAGGTCTTCGGCAAAGGCCATAGCCTCTTCAGGGAAAACCGCCTTATCGAATACCCGGTTAGCCATTCCCCATTCGAGTGCTTTGTCCGCCCCCAATTTTTCCCCAAGAACCATCAGCTCAAAGGCTCGTCGGCTTCCAATAAGCTTTTGCAGCAGCCATGTTGAACCACCGTCAGGGATCAATCCGATAGCCGAGAAAGGCTGATATAAATAGGCATCGTCGGCCATGACCACCAGGTCACAAGCCATTGCATAGCTATAGCTAATGCCCGCGCAGGGTCCATTAATTGCTGCCACCCAGACTTTTGGTGCCTCTGCTATTGCCAGCACACCAGGCTTGAACTCATGAACGAGGTCATCCCGCGTCTGTGCACCCGCCATTATGCCCGAGCCGCCACTATCGTCAGCAAGATCTGCACCCGCGCCAAAGGCTCGGCCCTCACCGGTTAAAACCACCACTCGAATAGCGTCGTCCATGTTTATCTCGCGGGCAGCGGCATAAAACTCCCGACGCATCTGCCCATTCATTGCGTTAAGGCTATCCGGACGAGCAAAAGCCACTCGAGCAACAGCGCCATCTCGAGTGACATTAACGGTTTCATATTTTGACATTGCGTTCTCTCAATTTTCTCAGTAAA
>QXYP01000167.1 GCA_009886815.1 Halieaceae bacterium | reverse complement strand
GCTAGGCTCCACACTCAAACCCAACGGGGTCTGCTTTATATCCGTTAGAGCAACAGTCCTGTCCGTGAAATCCAAAATCGAGTCAACGGTTATCGGCAGAGGGATGGGCTCCGAGGTCATTAGCTGATCGAGTTTCGCCTCATCAGCCGCGCAAGCTCGTAAGGCCGGATCGTTTGCCAACGCCAAACTTAGAGATTCTCGATGCTCTAAGGGCCAACGATCGGGGTCAGCGCCATAGGCCATGATGAGCGCTCTAGCACGCTCTTGAGTTAACAGCTCGTCAGTCATTGGGCTATCTCCAATTGGATTTTCATGGCGTTACGAGCACGAACCAGTAAAGACTCAACCGCACGCGTGCTCAACCCCATGATGTCGGCCACCTCTCGATTCGACAGGTCTTGATAATAGGTCAATGCCAAAGCACTGCGCTGCCGTTCGGGCAGTTGAAGCAGTGCTTGGGCCACAGGACCCACAGGGTCCTCCGGAGTCGATGGGACGGCAGCATCGGGGATATCCATCACTTCGAGAGAAACTTCTCGTTGTTTCTTTCGATGCAGATCTATGGCCAAGTTATGTGCCATCTGATGCAACCAAGTGGTCAGGCGGGCACGCGTTGCATCAAATTCTCCAGCCTTAAGCCAAAGTCGCAGAAAGACCTCCTGGGCGATGTCTTCAGCATTGGCCGCGCTACCTGTCATACGCTGGGCATAGGCTGAAATGGGCCTCAGGTGATCCGCGACCAAAGCGGCATAAGCACCGCGATCGCCCTTGGCAACGCGCCGCATTTGTTGCGCCTCAGTAGACACTAAGTCAACACTCCCCCTACCCCAATCGCCTGTTAGCCGGGACGTTGGTGCCTAGACGTGTGTTGAACCATAGACAGTTCTTTTGCGTCAATATATCCATCATCATTCCTGTCAAGCCGGCTGAAGGCTGCCATTTTTATTTCCTCTTCAGTCAGAAAGTCATCGTCATTTAAGTCGGCCAATTCAAAACGCTCAATGGCTTGCTCCGTACGCTCGTCGACCTGAGCTTGCATCTCCGAACGACTAACATTGCCATCACCATCTCTATCTGCACTGGCGAGCCGACCTCGATCTCGACCTCTAGAAGGTACCTCAAACTCTTCAACAGAGACTAAATTATCGCCATCTTTATCGAGGTGGCTCATCATGCGCTGGCTTTTATTGGGCGGTTGCGCCATTACCGTCGCTGCAGCCAACACCGTCAAAATGGCAATGGCCGAAGTAGGAACTAAATTAATAAACTTCATGGTTTTCTCCTGCGTCGCTAGGGGTCACTCATACTGCAGACCGTTTTGGAAAAGTAGAAACAATCCCTATTTGCTACTGATACGCGGGACATCAGAAAACCCGTCGCGCCTATATTTCTATCGAATTTACCGACGAGGCATCTGCGAGAGCATGCGGCTCGTATCAGCAACAATCGCAACGTTCATGAGCTCACCATGCCAGACAAGATCCCCATGACCATACCTCCAACGCATTTACTGCGGGAGCTCGGTACCTTCAGGAGTGTTGCCCGAATTGCTGTTGGTGGCCGCCTAGAGCCTGTGGCTATGGCCGCCGGTGAACCGGTGATGGCACTGCCCGGCTTTGGGTTTGGGGATTTGGCTATGACGGCGCTGCGACGACAGCTACGCAAAGCAGGATTCAATGCCCTAAAGTGGGGGCTGGGCACCAACAAGGGTGACGTTCCCACGCTTTTACCGCGACTCATAGAACAGCTCGAGCAGGCTGCGACGCTTCATGAGCAACCCCTGCGACTGGTGGGGTGGAGCTTGGGCGGCTACCTCGCTCGAGAAGCCGCTAGAGAGCGGCCTGACTTGGTAGCGCAAGTCATTACCTTAGGCAGCCCCATTAAAGGAGGCCCCAAGTACACTGCCGCTGCCTCAGCTTATAAATTGTTGGGGTGGGATCTGGATGCTATCGAGGCCAAAGTCACAGAACGCGAGTCGGTATTGTTACAAACGCCGGTGACCTACATCTGGAGCAAACGCGATGGCGTAGTGGACTGGCGCGCCACTCAGGATATGGGCGATACCAGTGCCACCAACATTGAAGTGGACTGCAGCCACATGGCCATGGTTTTTGATCCCTTAGTCAGCCATATTGTGTTGACGCAACTACGCCGATCCCTAATTAACTAGAGTACGGTTAATTACCGCGGCCAAATTTTCACCTGTTGGAAAGCATCGTCAGGGGCGTCTGACATCATCAGGTCGACAAGCTCCTGGTGCACGCCGTATTTGAGCCCTGCTAGCAGCTCTCGTGGCTTGCCTCGCATAGGGGCTGAAACTTGCAGCGCTAGGGCCTCCAGCTCAGAGTCGTCACCTACTGCATCAACAACCCCCATAGAACGCGCCTGCTCGCCAGTGAGTCGCCCCCCGGTCAGCAGTGTTTCACGAATGGCGTAGGCTGACATACTGGCCTTTACCAAGGCATTCATGCGTACCGTCAGTGTCATACCAATATCAATTTCAGGAAGGCAGAAAAACCCGCGATCACCGCGCATAACCGCATAATCAGACGCTAAAACCAGCATGGCACCCAAACCAAAAGCATGGCCGTTAACCAACGAAACAACCGGTACCGGAAAAGTGAGAAATCGAGCGGCCAGGTGCATAGTGCTGGTCACAAATTCGCTAAAAATGTCGGGGTTTGCCATGAGGTACTCAAGATCTAAACCCTGGGAAAAGTTTTTACCCTCGCCGCGCAGGAACACCGCCTGAATTGAGGGGTCAGCCTCCACCGCATCAAGCGCTTTGTGGGTGGCATTGAGCACCTCAGGATTAAAAACCCCGCTACCCGTCAATTGGATAGTATGTACCGCGTTTAATTCATCACTCATTAATAGACTCCACTACAGTAATGGCATCGCCGATTCTAATGGCTCCACCTTCGATTATCTTAGCGCAAAGGCCGCCGTGCCCCAGCATGGCAGCGACGCCCCCCTTACCCAAGGCCTCCTCCATGCGCGCACAGGGATGGCACAATTGGGTGGCTTCAAACACAGCCTCACCCACGCGAAAACGCTGGCGTCTCAGGGCGTTTAGATTGATACCTGAAACCACTAAATTTCGTCTTAATACAGCCGGCTCAATAGCGGCTAAACCGGTAAAGTGTTCGATTTGGGCGATAAACTCTTCTGAAATTAGGGTGACCTGTCGACCCGAGCCCGAGGTCTTGCCCATGCGATGATCGCCTTCTAGGCCTAGGCCGGCACAGGCCTCTGCCTCACTTACAGCCTGTAGTGGCTCACGACGAAGAGGGCGCACCCCTATCCAACGAACCGTGCCTGGCGCAAGGTCTTTAGCATAGCGATCTAACGGATTTCTGCGCTTGATCACTCTTGGCTCCTGAGCGCGTCAGTTACTGCCATCATGACCGCCTCAAGGTGTGCGGCATAAACGCTGCCGCTCGCGGCATCGGCATTACTGTGGACTGCGATCACCGCTCTTGTCTGAGGATCAATAAATATTTTCTGACCAAAAATGCCCGCGGCACTGAATCGCTCACCCGGATAGCGCCACCACATGTAGCCATACTCTTCAGAACCCTCGGAAGGAGCGGCGCTAGCGGCAACCCAACCCTCTGGCAGGACCCGGGAGCCGTCGGGCAATACACCATCGTCCAAGACGAACTGCCCCAACCGTCCATAATCTCTTAAGGCCGCACTAATACAGCAGCCCCCCGCTTCCCCCCCGCTGGGGCCATCAGCCGGCCAAACAGCATCGAACTCCATGCCAAAGGGACCCCAAATTTTCTGGTTCAGGTAACCAGAGGCGTTGTTACCAATGGCCGCCCGAAGTAACTCACCCGTGAGGTTG
>QXYP01000166.1 GCA_009886815.1 Halieaceae bacterium | reverse complement strand
GCGCAATTCAGCACAGGACGCGCCCCACGTTACCCACGGCAGTAAATCGGGTACAACGACTCGTGCGGGGCGCTGGCTAACCACAGTAGCTCTGGTGTGGGTGGGTAGCACGTGCGCATTTTTTTTGACGGCGCAGAGCTCGCCAACCGTACCACCCATAGCCCGCGACGCCTTGCTGAGCTTGTTGTTGATTTACCTACCGGTGTTTTTACTGGCGGTTTGTTGGCTTCTTTTTCTCACTAGAGGGCGATCAAAAGTTAATTGGAAAGCTAACTTTTCCCTTGAGCGTGGTACGGCAGTCAAAGACGTCGCGGCTGTCTTTGGTTACCTAATTCTAACGCAGCTATTGTTGGGGCTTTGGGGGCACACGGGCCTGCATTTTCCGGGACCCGATGTTTACCAAAAGGGGCTGCACGGCTTACAAGATGTCGCTGTTTGGGTAGGGCTTTATTTTGTGACCTACGTCATTGGCCCTGCCCTTTGGTTGGCACATCGCTCTTTTGACTGGAAGGGCTTGCTGACATCGCTGAGATGGAAACGTGACCTGTGGATAATCGGCGCGTACTGGGCGCTCGACTTTTTTGGCCCCATCGCAACCGGAGCGACATTTTTGGGGCTTGATGCTGGGTTTTATGCTGCGGGGATTCCCGGCGGTATTGTCGTGAATACCCTCGGTGCCGGGCTGCCCGTAGTAATTCTTATGCACATTATTTTGATACCTCGTCTTCAAGTTATTCTCGATAACAAATTCGCAACTATTGCTGTCGCGGGCTTGTTTTATGCCATTTTCAGTCTGTTTGATCCTGGCGTCGACTACAGTTCGGAGCAGCAAGGTCTGCTTAGTATTACCTATATTTTGATGACTCAAATGCTCGTTGGCATGGGCAAGGCCGCCTTCACCGTAGTGACAGGTAACCCCTTTATTCACTTCATTTCTCTTCATGTTCTCAGTGCCCGAATTCCTTTAGATACTGAAATGTACGGCGAGATTTTTGGCGGCCACTAGCGGTGTCTCGATATCTTGACTCTTGATTTTGCAATCAGAAGCCGTGGCATCGGTTGCCTTTAAGTAAGTCTTGAAAGAATGCCCAACTGGTCGCTCTGACAAACCGGTTCGTCGCGAATCCCTTCATCTCTAGATCTACTGACAGTATTTTTGCCAGCCTAAAAAACAATAACTTAAAGATCCGGGGAGATTTCCGTCGTTATGAGTCATCACAAAGGTTTTAAGAAAGCACCAATAGCTGCCGGTGTAGCGCTAGCCGTCGCATCCCAGCTGGGTTTTGCCCAAGACGCACCGACTGAGGCAAGCGACAATGTTGCTGAGCCGGCTATGGAGGAGGTGATCGTAACTGGCATCCGCCAGAGCCTACAGAAGTCGGCAGACATCAAGCGTGATGACGCGGGCGTAGTCGACGCCATTACGGCGGAAGACATTGGTGCATTCCCAGACACCAACCTTGCCGAAGCGCTCCAGCGTGTGACGGGCGTAGCGATTGATCGAACCCGTGGTGAGGGGCAGTACGTGACCGTTCGGGGTTTTGGCCCTGCTTTTAACCTGGTTACGCTCAACGGTCGACAAATGCCGACAACCGGCGGAGATAGCCGCTCATTCGATTTCAGCAATCTGGCTGTTGAGGGTGTTTCTAGGGTTGAGGTTTATAAAAGCGGTAAAGCCGACGTCCCAACAGGCGGCATCGGTTCGACCATTAACATTGTGACAACACGCCCATTGGATTCGCCGGGCTTTAACGCCACGGTTTCAGCATCGGCGATGCACGACACATCAACAGAGACAGGCGATGACTTCACCCCTGAAGTTTCCCTGCTGATTTCAAATACTTTCCTCGATGATACGGTGGGCATTTCCTTGAGTGCCGTACGCCAAGAGCGAAACAACGGCGCAGCGACTGCGAGTGTTGCTGGCTGGCGTAGTTTTGCCGGAGACGTTGATAACTGCTGGTGTAGTGCTCGACCTTCCGAGTGGGGTGGTATTCCCTACGATCTGGCGACGCAGCAAAACAGACCAACAGGTGCCGATGAGCAGTATTCAGTGCCTCAGAACACTGGGTATGAGTTTGCCGAGTGGGATCGCGTGCGCACTAACGGTCAGTTGACTATGCAGTGGGCACCGACTGAACGTCTGACTGCGACCGTTGATTACACTTATTCCGAAGTAGAGCTCGAGCGCACTTTTACGAACTACTCAGCCTGGTACAACTTCGGCGGTCAGGAGACGGCTTGGGATGGCAACAACGGCAATGCTTCGCCAACCACCTATGCTGAATTCAATGGCGGTACCGGCGACTTCGCTATGGCGGGGGGCAGCGATGCCACCGTTGCAGAAAACACCTCGATCGGCATTAACTTGGCTTGGGATGTGACTGATCGACTATCGCTTATGTTTGATTATCACGATTCTGATGCCGAGCAGCGCCCGGATAGCCCCTTTGGCAGCTCTTCGCAGCTGGCCATTTCGGCGTTTTCTCGAGACAAGACAACAACGTATTTCGATCGTGGAGATTTGCCGGTCTTAGCTTTGGATTTGTCTAACCCTCTCAGTACCGACGACATGATTGTTACGGGAAGTGTCTTCGCGAATGATTACGCCAAAATGGAAATCGAACAGGCGCGTTTTGGTGGCTCATTCGACTTCAACCCCGATGGCGTCGTTAAGAGCATCGACTTTGGTGTTGAGTTTACTGAAGTCAACAACCGCTCGGCGGGCTCTGTTGTTCAGCGTGACGCTTGGGGTGGCGTATCTCAGGTAGGGGCTATTGCGGACCTATTGACCGAGGTGTCTTCTGCGGGCCGATTTGATGAAATTTCAGGGGGCAGTGACCCAGAGCTGGTGACAAATTACTATGCCTTTGACATGCCCGCGCTGATTGAGCGTACTGAGCAGTTGATGGCCAGCGGTGATGCTGCCACTTTCTCGGTGCCCGATATGGGTGATTGTGGGACGGGTCTGTGTGCTTCTAGCACTTACAGCTCGGATCGACGCACCACAGAAGAGCAGCTTGCGGCTTACTTCCAAGTGAATATGGGCTTCGATATGGGTTCGGTGCCGGTTGATGTGCGCCTTGGTGTGCGTTACGAAGAGACCGATATCGATTCTCAAGCGTTGGCACCAAGCTACGCGCGAGTCGATTGGGTCGGCGGCAACGAGTTTAGTGCTGTACCCGGAGATGCCGATTTTACCGAGTTAAGTGGTAGCTATGACAACGTACTGCCCAATCTCGATATTAAGGTAGGGTTGACCGAAAACATGGTCGCTCGTTTCTCTTACAGCAAAACCATGACTCGCCCCAACTACGCCGATATTCAGGGCGGCCAAACCATTGATCAGCTGCTGCGTATCGACGGCGGAACGGGCTCTAGAGGCAATCCCAATCTTAAGCCCTTTGAGTCTGACAATATCGACCTCTCTTTCGAGTGGTACTACGCTGACGCTAGCTATTTCTCGGTGGGCTACTTCACCAAGGACGTAGAAAACTTCATTGGCTTTTCTGAGTTCAATGAAACGTTATTTGATCTGCCACATCCTGGAAATGGAGCCTATGCTG
>QXYP01000165.1 GCA_009886815.1 Halieaceae bacterium | reverse complement strand
ACTCACGCTAATTTCCGAGGCGTCCTGCATGCGTAAATAGGTATCTACGTCAAAGACTTCAGCGCATACGGCGGGTGTGAATAGGGTTGTTAAGAACAGTAGCAAGTAGGTCGTTCGCGTCATAATTTTGGGCGCTTGATGTTTAGCAGAGGACTTACAGCATGCCCTAGAAATTCACATTACCAAAGTGCTACATGCCCAAAGTGCTACAGGAGCTTGAGGTCAATCGTTGCGACCCTTTGATCGGTGCGCCTTGACGTTGTATTGAGGGATTCCTGAGCCCGTCGATTGTTTGCAGGATAGTGCTCATGCTCATGTACAGGGCAGACGGTGTGTCTTAGTTGTAAACCATACTCTGTGCTCGTGTGTTTCTGCCGCGGCGATGTCGGTTCCCGAGCGAGTCGCTCTGCTTTAATTTGCGACGCAGGGATGTGCCCCAATATTTTCTCGTCAAACGTTCTCGCTGAACTTGCGCGCCAAATTGCCCCGTAAAAAAGAAGGGGCGCGGCTAAGCGTACGGGTACCTTGCAGAGTGGGCCTCCGCTGCTCGCTGTTGCGAAGGCGGGTTTTGTAGTGGATTTCGTTACGCGGTACTTCTGCTGTCCATCAGTAGCTGCTTTGCCGCTTTGTAATCTGCTTTGCCATTGGGTGCTCTAGGCACTTTGGGCACTACGATTAGTTCTTTAGGCAACTTGTAACTGGCCAGCAGCGCGCGGGTTGCGGAGACAATATCCTCAGCGGCTGCGCTCTTCGTTTTTTCCAGGGAAACAACGCCGGCCACACGGCTGCCAAACCGTTCATCGTCCAGACCAAATACCAGTGCATCCTCGACCGCATCGTGGAGCTTCAAGGCTTCCTCCACCTCTTCGGGGAAGACTTTTTCACCCCCTGTATTGATACAGTTCGACCCTCGGCCCAACAAGTTTATGCTGCCGTCGGCCGCAACCGTGGCCATGTCACCGGGGAAGGCATAGCGCTTGCCATCGATTTCCTTGAAAGTGCCCGCAGATTTTTTTGGATCTTTGTAATAGCCCAGGGGCACCATGCCACTTTGGGCCACCATTCCCACTTCACCAGACCCCGGTGTCACTTCACGACTGCTATCGGGTAAAAGCACCTTTGAAGTGGGTAGCAGCATGAATTTTGCCGTCTCACTGGCGGGAGTATCTTTGGTCATGATCGATTGACCCATACCGCCCTCAGTCGAACCGAGTACATCGGCAATGGCGAGTTCGGGGATGTGCTCGATCAGATCGCGTTTCACTTGAGTGGTGAACATGGCGCCGGATGAAATCATCATTCGTAAGCTGGAAGTGTTCCAGCGATCAGGCTCTGCTTCCAAAGCTCGCAGCAGGGGTTTAGCGAAGGCGTCGCCGACGATGACCAGTTGAGCGATTTTATGTTGGTCTACTGCGTCCCAAACCTCCTCCGGTTTTAACCCACGACTTTCGAGCATGACAGATGTGCCGCCTAACATATGGGGAAACATCAACCCCAGCCATGAGCCGGTACCATGCATCAGTGGTGGCCCTGACATTGAGACAACGGTGGCGTTTGAATCGAGCAGTTGTTTCGCCGTAACCGCCATTTGATCAGCAGTCTCAAAGGGGCTAAGTCCGATCATGGATGGGAACCCGTGCATGAAAAACTCGGTGAAATCCTTTACCGGATACATGACGCCCTTAGGCATACCCGTGGTGCCGCCGGTGTAGAACATATAGATCTCATCCCCTTCAGGGGTTATGCGTGCCGCACCGGAGTTTTTGGCGATGGGGGATTCGGAAGGTATCGCCGCTGATGGCTCCTCTGAGTCATCTTCTGGCGCGCCATCATCAACAGAGATCATTATCTTTAGTTGGGGCAACCGATGGCATATTCGAGCCACCCGATTTCCCAGCGAGCGATGAAAGACCAGGGCCTCAACGTCGGCATTCTCAAGGAGGTAGAACAGCTCCTCATCGAGATACCGATAGTTGACATTGATCGGTACGCCGCCAATTTTCAAGGCGGCAAAATTGGTTTCCGCATACTCTGGCGAGTTGTACAGGTACATACCCACTTTGGCATGTTTTACTAGGCCCGCTTCTATCAGTCCTTGGGCGAGTCGTGCAGAACGACTTTCATAGTCACGCCACGTCATGCGACGCTCACCCTGAATCAGTGCAATGTGCTCGGGCACAGCATCAGCGACTGACTCCCAAATAGCGGAAAAGTGCGACTTCAGCATAGTAGTCTCGTCTCTCACAAAGGTGTCTGGTTTGTACAGGTGCACGGGCACACTGCGCAGGTTCTAGTATATCTGCATGGCGTCGCATGTCACGTGACATGTGGCATATGGGGTGTAAAGCTTGAAGGGTGTGTGAGGGCCACGCCGAACCCGGGTAAGCTGCTGTACTATCACATTAATCAGCCCCATTGCGGCTAATCAACGGGCGAACTTAAATTTAACCCTTACTGGTGAGTGCATTTTTATGTCGACGCTAACAATTCGGCCAAAATTATTAAGTCTCATTGCCGGTGTCACCGTAACACTGGCGCTGTTGCCCTGGACAACGTTTGCTTCAGACGGCCCGATGGTGATTACGGGGAAAATTTACACGGCAGAGGACGCTAACCCTGTGGTTGAAGCGGTGGTGATAGACGCGGGGAAATTCAGTTTTGTTGGCAGTAAGGAAGAAGCCTTAGCGCATGCCCCCAACGGGAGTCGCATTAGAGACTTGGGGTCAGACATTGCCTACCCTGGCTTTGTCGAGGGTCATGGTCACTTTGCCTCACTCGGTCGAGCACTGATAAGTCTCGATTTAGCTACGCCAAAGACTTTCACCGGTATGGTTGATCAGGTGGCACAAGCGACAGCGAAGACGCCAGACAATGAAGTCATCCTGGGCCGGGGGTGGCACCAAAGTAAATGGTCTAAAGCCCCCTCACTGACGGTCGATGGCTTTCCAACCCATCGTGGATTATCGGAAGTCAGTCCCAATCACCCGGTGGTGCTTGAGCATGCAAACGGCCACACGTTAATGCTTAACGCTAAGGCCATGTCGGTTCTGGGAATCAACAAGCTCACGACTGCCCCAGAAGGGGGGGTCGTGGTTAAAGACACCCGAGGAACGCCCACGGGGATTTTGCATGAA
>QXYP01000164.1 GCA_009886815.1 Halieaceae bacterium | reverse complement strand
TTCGTTAACATCGAGGATGGCAACTGTTGCGCCTCCTGTGGCGAGCCGACGCGCCCACGCCTGACCCATACCGCTGCCGCCACCTGTGATCACTGCAACTTGACCCGTAAAAGACATCAGAGCTCCCTAAAACCGTAAAGCGCGTTATTCAGCCCTCAGCGACTTCTGGGGTAAAGACCACCGGCATCGACTTAATGGTGCTGATCATAAATGAACGCATGTAGGTGACCTCTCCATTGAAGGTGATATCGCGCAACCTGGGTATCACCTCCTCAAACATAATCCGCATCTCGAGTCTCGCCAAATTCATGCCCAAACAAAAGTGCTCACCAATGCCAAAAGAGCGTAGCTCCTGATTCAGCGTCGGCATGCGCTTTTTACGATGAATATCGAAACGCATGGCATCGTCACCAAAGACATCTTCATCGTGATTAACGGCGTGGTAGTGCATCACGATCTTTTCGCCCCGCTTAAATGAGTAACCGTTCCATTCAATATCTTGGGTCGTGGTTCGGCGCATCGCGATCTTTTCGCCACGCTTGAAGGAGTAACCGTTCCATTCAATATCTTCAGTCGCGGTTCGACGCATCGCTATAAAGGCGGTGTTGTATCGCAACATCTCTTCGATGGCGTCGGGTATATCCTCGGGATGATCAACCAAATGCTGCAGCTGATCAGGATTCTCCATCAGCAACCGCATACCGTGAGCGGTTGCAGTACGGGTACTTTCGTTACCACCCACCATGAGCAAAATAAACACCCAAGCAAACATTTCATCGCTGATAGGCTCGCCGTCAACTTCACCCTCCAACAAGGCCTGAATCACTGGACCGGTAAAGCCATCGCGCTGCTTTTTCGCCAACTCCATAGCATAAAGAATCACCTCAAAAGAAACGGCATTCGCCTCTTCGGGACCCGTAGAAATGTCAGGGTCATCGCCGAAAGCCATAATGTTGGTCCATTCAAAAAACTGCTTTCTGTCCTCCTGAGGAACACCCATTAGCTCTAAAACGGCAATCAAGGGTAATTCGGCCGCAACCTCTTCGACAAACTCACAAGACCCAGCGGCGGCCACTCGGTCGACGATCGCTTTAGCCTGCTGTCGCAACCAAGGCTCCATGGCAGACACTGCCCGGGGCGTAAAAGCATCTCGAACTACGCGGCGATACGACCTGTGCTTGGGAGGATCCATGGCAATAAATGCATTGTCCAACATGACCTGCATGGTTTCTCGCTGCATCTCAGATACTGGCTCCATTGGAAACGGGCCTTCCATTTGCGATGAAAACAAAGAGGGGTTTTGTGAAACAAAATCAAGGGCATCACGCTTTACGGCGGCCCAATAGGGAACCCCTGATGTGGGGTCCTCAAACCGCACAAAACTGCCCTCCTGGCGGATATCGGCGAGGGCCTGATAGGGCATGCCTTTGCTGTAGGCGTCAAGATCCAGCAAGTGAGTGAAGGGGCAACTCGCTTCAACGTTTTCCATAACTGTGGTTATCTCCATTTACCGCTCCAGCACCGGCTATAAATATCTCTGCAGTGCTGATCCAGCCATCATTTTAATTAACACTACGTAGCCCTTGTCGCTGATATGAGACATTTACGTCCCTCTTCAGCGAGCGACAGTACGTCGTCCGTTTGTGTGTAGGAAAACATTGTTTTTTTAAAACGTCCAGTATTACTATGCAGATCTGCCGTGCATCCACGGATTCGATTCATAGGAGCAGTAACGTAAACATGCCTCGCCCGCTGGTAGATACAGAGACCATCATTACCGTAGCGCTCGACGCCATGGAGGAGCCTAGCGCGGGCCCTCTGACAGCCCGGCGGTTAGCCACGCGGCTCAAGTGCTCTACGCGCACGCTGTATCAGCAGATGGGCAAGCAGGAACAGCTAATTTCGGCGCTGCTTAACCACTATTTTGTTCAGAAGACGCCTCAACTCGATCCCAATCTGGATTGGAAGGGAGCCATCGACACCTGGGCTAAAGAACTCCGGCTGGCGATTTTAGCGCGACCCAATCTTTCTCGACATCTGAGTACCGAAAACCGACCCGCCCTTATTGAATTTACCCGTCCTTTGCTAGCAGCGCTGATCGCCGCACCGCTTAGCGAGCCCGTGGCAGTAGAAGTTTGTCGATCTCTTGTCCACGTTATTGTCAGTTTGACGTTAGGCGAGCTCGAAACTCAATCTCATCGTTACGATGAAACAGCTATCGTCGGAGACCACCTGACCCGCTTGTTGTCAAACGACGCCAACGCTTATGAACGGTCACCCGATGGTAAAATACCCCCTCCGGTCTTTGTCCAAAGCATTGACTGGCTGATCGGCGGCATCGAAGGGCAACAACAAACTCGTGCAGAACGCGCATGATCCGGTTGTCAGTGCGCTCAGTACTGCATAGACCATCGAGTAGATGGAGATCACGGCTCATGGCTGAACAAAGATCACCCGCCATCCATGACTTTCCGCGCCCTATATTGACTCGAGGGTTATGCGCTCTGTTGTCGCTAGTCACACAGAGCATTATGTTTTCTTTACTTTTGTCATTACCTATCAGGACGAGATTACGATGAGCGAACGATTACTGGTTGTTTCCACCGACTGTCACGCTGGTTTACCGATCAGCCAATACAAGCCCTACGTCGAAACCAAATACCATGACTTTATTGACATGGCGGTCGATATTCAGGTCGACATGATGGACAAGGCTGAGGCGCAATTCTTAATTAAAGAAATCAACGACGCCTGGCGCGCGCCGATCAAAGAAGGACTGACGGGCGCCTGGGACTACAAACAACGTAATAAGATGCTCGCAGGTGATGGCATCGCAGCTGAAGTCATCTTCCCCGATGGAATCACCGAGCAGAATACACCGCCCTTCGGTGCAGGCCTGGGTCTCTCGCCAAAAGACGCCGTGCCAGAGCTGCAGTGGGCCGGAGCCATGGCGCACAACCGCTGGCTTTCGGAACTCGTTGCCAACGATCCAAAACGTCACTTTGGCGTGGCATCAATCCCACTACTTTTCGATGTTGATCAAGCTGTCGAAGCGGCTCGCTGGTGCCATGAGAATGGCCTGAAAGGCGTGATGCTGCCGACGCTGTGGGGCGAGCATGCCGCCTATCACGATCGTAAATACGATCCTTTCTGGGCGGTTTGTGAGGACTTGGGCATTGTGGTGCACTTTCACTCGGGGCCAGCACCGCTAAACGAATACTTTGGGCCTGAATTTCCCGTAGTCGATGCCAGCGAGACACTCCCTGGCGCCATGGGCTGTTATGTATCAGAGGTTATGTTTTGGCTCTTCAGACCCCTAACATTCATGCTCTGGGGCGGAGTTTTTGAGCGTTTTCCAAAGCTGCAAGCCATGGTTGTCGAGGGTGGCACTATGTTCATGGTGCCGTCTTGGCTGCGTTTGCTTGATCACAATTATACTGACATTCACTTCTCAGCGAAGTTGGGAGACTTTCGGTCTCATCTCTCCATGGCCCCCAGTGAGTATTTTGCCCGTAACTGCGGCATCGGTGCTTCCTGCGTGCCCAGACGAGACCTAGACCTCAAGGAGCAGATTGGCCTGAAGCAAATCATGTGGGGTAGCGACTTTCCTCATCCAGAGGGCACTTGGCCTAACACC
>QXYP01000163.1 GCA_009886815.1 Halieaceae bacterium | reverse complement strand
AATTCCCGCCGCAGATGGTCGTATTCCCATGTCAGACGGTGCCGGTGTGGTGACCGCGGTGGGGGACGAGGTCAGCGATTTTTCAGTCGGTGACAACGTGATTAGCCATTTCTTTCCCCAGTGGATCAGCGGTCGACCGACGGCGGCGTGTCTTCAAGGTGTGCCCGGAGATCATATTGATGGCTTTGCAGCACAAACAGTGACCATGCCCGCCAGAGCTTTTAGTCAGGCACCTAAAAACTTGAGTCATATTGAGGCGGCCACCCTAAGCTGCGCAGGTCTAACGGCCTGGCGAGCACTCTGCGTTGAAACTGCCCTTAAGCCCGGAGATTGGGTGTTAGTTCAAGGCAGTGGTGGAGTGTCTGTTTTTGCGCTGCAATTCGCTCGCATGATGGGCTGCAGAGTCATTGCCACGTCATCGTCTGATGCAAAGCTAGAGCGCCTCGGCGAGTTGGGTGCGGATCACTTGATTAACTATCGCGAAAATTCTAATTGGGGTGCCACGGCTTTTGAAATGACCGGCGGCAGTGGGGTGAATTTGGTCGTGGAAGTTGGGGGGCCGGGGAACCTGCCTCAGTCAGTTAATGCCTTGGCCGTTGATGGCTGCATCAGTCTTATTGGTGTTTTAACGGGTTTTGCGGGGGAGGTCCCTACGGCTGCGTTGATGACGAAAAACGGTCGCCTCAGTGGCATTACAGTGGGTAGCCATAGTGATCAATTTGCCATGTCTCAAGCGATTGAAGCCCATGGTCTGAAACCGGTCATAGATTGCTCTATGCCTCTGGAGGCTCTCGGTGAGGCATTTCGTCATCAGGAGTCGCAAAAGCATTTCGGCAAAATTTGTGTCGAACTCTAAGGCATGCTGTTGAGTAGCCTTGTCAGCCAAATGGCAAATTATGGGCGTCGGGTGCCTCAGTGAGTAAATTATTCTTTCGCTACGGTGCCATGAATAGTGGGAAGAGCACGGCGCTGTTACAAGTGGCGCACAACTATGAAGAACGCGGGCAGTCGGTGGCGGTGGTCAAACCCGCGCTCGACACCAAAGGACATGATCAAATTGTGTCTCGCTTGGGTGTCAGTCGTACCGCAGATATTTTGCTGGCTCCAGGAGAAGACCTGAGAGCGCGGGTGGAAGGCTTGCGGCATAGCAGGCCTTCATCGGAGTCTGCGCTGGCTTGTGTGCTAATAGATGAGGCGCAGTTTTTGGAACCCGAGCAGGTCGATGGCGCATTGGAAATTGCCGTGTTTGATAATCTTCCGGTCGTGGCATTTGGTATTCGCACTGATTTTAGGCGTCAAGCATTTCCGGGAAGTCTGCGCCTGTTGGAAGTGGCACATGCTTTGGAAGAGATGAAAACGATTTGTCGCTGCGGGGAAAAAGCCATCTTCAATGCGCGATTGGGCGAAAGTGGTATGACCCATGAGGGGCAGCAAATTATGATAGACGCCCCGGGCGTGACTTATGAAGCGCTTTGCGCACATTGTTACCTTGGGTCTGAACAGCGTTGCTAGCGCTGGCATGATTAAAAATAAAGCCGTTAAAGACCTGAGTCTAGCGAGGCTCTGTGGTGGGTGTTTAAACCTATAAGCTCGGTGGGAGGTTCTCTGTACTATATTTTTGAAGTGACTGCGAAAGAGGGCCACTCCATTGATGAATACGCGGTATCGTGGATGGAGGCTAGCGCCCTCATACAGCGTTCCCCGGGTGCTCAAGGTACGCGATTACACCGAAAAATAGGTGACGATCGGCGGGCTTTGGCGATTGCGACCTGGGACAGCAAACTCGCCAGAGATGCCGCCTCCGTTATGGGCGGAGAAGAAGTAAAAGCAATTATTGAGGCACAGGCAGAGCTGGTATCTGTACAATTTGTCGGGGAGTTTGACGCTCCCGACTGGGAGGTCCTTCCTAACACTGAATAACCCTCGTTATTCGAAGGGCCCCATAAAGGCAAGGTACAATTTCAGAAAAACCCGTTAGTGAATGTGAATACAAGGAAGTAGACATGAATGCAGTAAAAATATTAGGCAGTGCTTTAATCCCTCTAATGTTGGGTGCTTGTTCGGGAGAAAGCGCGATGGAACCGAGCGCAGATGATACGGCTAGATCAGATAACGCCGCGGTTCTTGATGATAATCCTCTGCTGACGGCCAGCTCTTTGCAGTTTGGTTACCCCCCCTTTGATCGCATAAAAAACGAGCACTTCGAACCGGCGATGGTTCAAGGTATGGCGGAGCAACGGGCGGAGATAGAAGCGATTGCGAGCAATGTTGAACCGCCCACTTTTGAAAACACGGTGGTAGCTATGGAGCAAAGTGGCCAGCTGCTTGATCGCTCTGCCCGCGTATTCTTTGGCCTATCTTCAGCCCATACGAATGATGATATTGAAGCGATTCAGGTGCGAATGTCACCGCAATTTGCAGAGCATGGTGATGCCATCCTGCTAGACGCGAGGCTATTTGAGCGCATAGATGCGCTGTATCGTAAGCGCGAGCAGCTCGCGCTCGACCCTGAGGCACTGCGGTTACTCGAAGAGACGCATAAAGACTTTGTGCGGGCAGGCGCCCTGCTCACCGAGTCTGAGCAGGAGCGTATGCGAGCAATAAATGCCGAGATGGCGACCCTGCAAACCAACTTTCGACAAAATGTGCTGTCAGAGGTCAATGCTCAGGCAATCATCGTCGATAACGCTGAGCAACTCGACGGTTTATCGGAAGGAGAGATAGCTTCGGCTAAGGCGGCGGCCGTCGAAAGGGATCTTGAGGATCAGTGGGTCATACCGCTGCTTAATACCTCTGGACAGCCAGCGCTGGCGCGCCTAACCCACCGTGATCTTCGGGAACGAATTTATAGAGCCTCAGTTGGGCGTGGTTCCTCAGGTGGCGACTACGACAATCGCGAGACGGTTGCAAAGATCATGAAGTTGCGAGCCGAGCGAGCCCTGCTATTGGGTTATCCCAATCACGCGGCGTTTAACCTAGAGAACCAAACCGCAAAGACCACTGAGGCGGTTAACGAAAGGCTCACGAGTTTAGCGCCTGTGGCGGTGGCCAACGCTAAGGTCGAGGCGTCAGAGCTGCAGGCCTTGATTAACGCTGAGGGAGGCGATTTTGACTTGGCCCCCTGGGACTGGGCTTATTACTCTGAGCGTTTGCGCGCGCAAAAATACGCTTTTGATGAGTCTGAACTCAAACCCTATTTCGAATTGGACAATGTATTAACCCGCGGCGTGTTTCATGCGGCGGAACAGCTCTATGGCATTACCTTTAGCTTGCGTGAAGATCTGCCGGTCTATCACGAGACGGTGCGCGTCTGGGAAGTTCGCAACGCTGATGACTCGGTGCTCGCGTTGTTTATCGAAGATATGTACGCCAGAGCGTCAAAGCGCGGTGGTGCTTGGGCAATGTCTTATGTGTCCCAGTCTGGTCTTATGGGCACTCAGCCTGTCTCAGCTAACCACTTAAATATTCCTCGTCCTCCCGAGGGTGAGCCCACATTATTGACTTGGGACGAAGTGACCACGCTGTTCCACGAATTTGGTCACGCGCTGCATGCGATGTTTGCTGACGTGCAGTATCCCAGCAGTTTGTCGGTGCCTCGCGATTTTGTGGAGTATCCATCACAAGTCAATGAAATGTGGGCCGATTGGCCAGAAATACTGTCTAATTATGCAATCCATTATGAGACCGGCGAGCCCCTATCGCTGGAGTTACTGAAGAAGGTTTCGGCGGCATCGCAGTTTAATGAGGGTTTTAGGTCTACAGAGTATTTGGCGGCATCGCTTTTGGACCAAGCTTGGCATCAGCGATCAGCCGAAGAGCTGCCCACTGCAGAGGGCGTATTAGCTTTCGAAGCCGATGCCCTCAATGACGCGGGCGCCTATTTCGAGGCGGTACCACCGCGCTATCGCACTACCTACTTTTCTCATATTGTGGGCGGGTATTCGGCGGGGTATTACTCCTATATCTGGAGTGAAGTGCTTGATGCCGATACCGTGCAATGGTTTATCGAGAATGGCGGTTTGCGGCGAGAGAATGGCGATCATTTCAGAGCGACCTTGCTATCACGGGGTGGGTCTGAAGATGCTATGAGTCTGTATCGTAATTTCCGTGGCCGAGACGCGGCGTTAGAGCCTCTGCTGAAGCGTCGCGGATTAATGCCTGCTACTGAATAAGCACATTGAGGAGTCAAAGCTCTACTCCCCAGACACAGCGTGTCGGGGAGGAGCTGCGATCTTAATGTGGCCCAAATGCCAGCCACAGAGGTTTTTATAGTACGCACTTGGCAGCTACAAGCTCGCCAAAATTTTCTCGGCCTACTTAAGCTTGGGCATTATCGATGCGACTTCGTCGACAACAAAGCTGACAGTTTTCGAGCGGTCAAAGAGTTGTTCTTCGTCTGCGATAACTTCGGCTTGTGCTGCAGGTTGTGCTAGTGCCGTCATGGCAGTTTGCATAGCGGGCTGATTGGGAAACCAGATTTCCATGAGCACATCAAAGCCAGGCTCATTGCCGTACTGAGTGTCGGGGTCGGAAGGGCACACGTACCGTCTTTCGTAATGCGAAGCGTAGCCTTTTAGATATTTTTCTCCGATATGCCGGTGATTATTTTCATAGTATGTTTTGAAATCTGCTTTGCTCATGCCTGCTTTCCTCGAAAGCAGGGTTATCACTTTTATCATGGGCTGCGTCTCCTGTTTTTTGCTCCTGCCGTTTATCTTGCCCGGGCTGTCTCAATTATGCCTGCCCTAAAAAGAGTCGGGGAGTGGTCTTTTTATTCTAGGAGCGGCGCGTAGATGTTACGATGCAGCCACTTTATTTTCAGGAGATCACTGTGCTAAAACTTTACGGCTTTGCTGTTAGCAATTACTTCAATATGGTCCGCATGACCCTCGCGGCCAAAGGGCTCGATTTTGAGGTCGTGAAGACGTTCCCAAGCCAAAATCCAGACTGGCTTTCTGTGAGCCCAATGGGAAAGGTGCCGTGTTTGGAGACGGAGCATGGATTCATCGCTGAGACCCATGTGATTATTGAATACCTCGACGACCAGTACCCAGATAATCCGGTGCTTCCTAAAGGGGCTTACGACAAAGCGCGAGCACGGCAACTCATGCATTCTTTAGAACTGTATCTTGAGCTACCTGCACGCCGGCTTTTTCCGGGAACACTCTTTGGTGGGCGCAACGAGCAACTGACCATTGATGAAGTCAAGCCGGTACTTGAAAAGGGTGTGCGAACATTAAACCAGCTGGCTAATTGCGGGCCCTATTTAATGGGGGATGCCCCCATGGCGCCAGACTACATGGCACTCTACGTTTTGCCTTTGGTCCAAGCTGTTGCGCAGCAAACCTATGGTTGGGAT
>QXYP01000162.1 GCA_009886815.1 Halieaceae bacterium | reverse complement strand
ATAAGAGACAGTGTTTGTTCTGATTGTGACCGTTATTCCAGGTCTACAAGCTGTCGCTCCATTATTGTGGTTTGCCTTGGGAGCCTGGATGATGGGGCTACAGTTCATGGACTATCCCATGGACAATCACCGACTCAGCTTTTCAGATGTGAAAGAAGCTTGCGCCTCTCGACGCCTCAGCAGTTTGGGTTTGGGTGGCGTGGTCGCCTTTGTTGCAGGCATACCGCTGCTCAATCTCATCGTAATACCCGCCGCTGTGGTTGGGGCTACCCTCATGTGGTGCGAGGAACTGCGGCACCGCCAATGAGACTGAACGTCAGTCGAGTAAATCTTCCGGAGGGGGCACACATTTTAGGCGCTCGCCCAATAGGGTTTCTATATCGGGCAGCAAAAACGCATCGTCTTCACTGGCAAAGCTGATAGAAATTCCCGTCGCTCCGGCTCGCCCGGTGCGTCCAATGCGGTGTACGTAGTCCTCAGGATCTTCAGGGAGATTGTAGTTAACTACGTGGCTGACGCCCTCTACGTGAATGCCCCGCCCCGCGACATCGGTTGCCACCAACACATTGATCTTGCCCGACTTAAAGTCGGCCAAGGTCTTTGTGCGACGCGCTTGAGTAATCTCACCCGATAAAATGCCGCAGGAGATACCCGCTTTACGGAGTTTTTCATGCAGTGATCGCACCTGATCCCGTCGATTAGCGAAGACAATCGTAGAGACGGCATCTGGCCCCCTGAGCACCTTGAGCAACACTTTCAAACGCTCATGGCTGGTCACCAGATAAACACGCTGATCGACCGTTGCCGTTGCAACACGTTCTGGCTCTATCTCTACAGTGACGGGCTCAAAAGTCCATTGCTGAGCCAGATTGAGAATATCCTGTGTGAACGTGGCCGAGAACAGCAGTGTTTGACGATCCTCTTTACGGGGTGTGGCCCTGACGATTCGCTTAACCTGAGGAATAAACCCCATGTCCAGCATTCGGTCAGCTTCATCGAGGACCAACGTTTCAACGCGGTCGAGAAAAAGATCGCGACGCTGCATGAAATCGATCAAGCGCCCCGGCGTTGCAACGACCAGGTCAACGACGCGAGATTGCACTTTCGCCAGCTGCTTTTGATAATCGGCTCCGCCAATCATGGTGACCGTTTGCAATCCAGTAAACTTGCCCAACTCTTCAGCGTCGGCCGCAATTTGCATGACCAGCTCTCGGGTAGGCGCAATGATCACCGCCCGTGGTTCGGCCAAGTAGCGCTCGCCCTCTGTTGGATTGCAGAGCAAATCATTGAAAATAGTAATCAGAAAAGCTGCCGTCTTTCCCGTGCCCGTCTGGGCCTTGCCGATAGCGTCGTGCCCCTGCAAGGTGTGGGGCAGAATTTTGGCCTGTATTGGCGAGCAGTATTGAAAGCCAAGCTCGGCTACCCCTCGTAACAGGGAGTCCTGCAAGTCGAGATCATGAAAGCGGGTCTTGTCATCCAAAGCCTCGACTACAAATTCGCTTGGGCTCCAGGACTTCGACTCTTCGTCGCGGTTAGATTTGCTCAAAATTGAACTCAGTAAAATATGCGGGTGGGGAGTCTAGCACAGCTTAAGCCGTGCTAAATTATACCAGGTAAGGAGGCACCTCAAATTGGCCGCAGCAAAATTAATGACAGTGACGCTCTTCCGGAGAGAAATGCGGCAGCTACTGCGCTTTGCCTTCCCGTTATTTATTGCCCAAAGCGCGCAAATGGGCACCGGCGTTGTCGACACCATTATGGCCGCTCGTTACGGCGAGCAGGACCTCGCCGCGATTTCCATCGGCATCAATATTTGGCTCCCAGTATATTTACTGATCTTAGGCACAGTATTCGCCACAGCCACAATCGTAGCTCAGGATTTCGGCGGTGGCCGCATTGAGAAAATTCGGCAACAGCTGCCCCAGTCCCTTTGGGTCGCTGTATTCCTAGGTCTCACCCTAAGTCCGGCAATTTGGTATGCGGGCCCCATTTTGGACTTACTCGGGCTGAACCCCACCACGCGCCAGCTTGCTCTCGATTACGCCCAAATGGTTGCCTTGGGCATGCCCGCAACCGCCATTTTCCAAGCCCTGCGCTACCACACTCAGGGTTTAGGTATTACACAACCTTTTGCCTTTGCCGCTGTAGCGGGGTTTTTACTAAATGTGCCCCTTAACTACGCCTTTATATTTGGTGAGTGGGGAGCACCCGAGCTGGGGGCTAAAGGCTGCGGTATCGCAACGGCAATCTCTATGTGGTTGAGCGTTTTTCTGATTGGCGCTTACGTTTTACGTAGCAAAAAAATTCGACTGTATTTGCCCGAGTGGAAACCCGTGGCGCCCGACTGGGTAAAAATTCGCGAAATCTTATCCGTAGGCGCACCTATTGGCCTCACCTTTTTTCTGGAAATGGGCGTGTTTAGTGTCATCGCGTTATTAGTCGCGAGTCTGGGTGACACCGCCATTTCATCACACCAAATCGCTTTTAATGTGTGGGACTTGTTTTACATACCCATGCTGGCGATCGGCACCGCTATGTCTACCCGCATTGGTCATGCTATTGGCGCTGGTTGGCGAGAAGGTATTTATCGCGCCATGATTGTTGGGGGGGCAATCTCTGCGCTCGTTTCGCTGGGAACCATGATGCTTCTCATTAGCTTCCCTGGGGCGATTATTGGAATTTATACCGACGCACCAGACATTCAACTCTTGGCAACTCGGCTACTGACCCTTTCAGCATTTTTTATCCTGATTGATGGCGCCCAAATTGTCGGCTCGTTCATCTTGCGAGCTTACAAAGAAACCCAGTTCCCCTTCATTATGATGGTGATCTCTTATTGGCTGGTAGCCCTCCCCTTGGGCTGGTGGCTGGGCATTGAACTGCCCGACAACCCCAACGATGGCGCCGCAGGTTTTTGGTACGCAACCATTACCGGCATCAGCGTATGCACTGTCTTAATCGGTGCACGTATTTGGGTGATCCTAGGTCGGGATTTGCCCACCAGCGCAACCGAGTAAAACCCCGGTTAGCCAACCCTAGCGCGTGTTGACATTAGGATCGCAGACCACACAGCCCACCCGCCTTTGTAAAGGCAGCGACGCTGTAGTGTTAGCTCTAAAGTCATACTGGCGCATAACGCCCCAGGGGACTTTGGCGACGCCGGTCAGGGCTCCTATAAGATCCAAGACCTGACGCAGTGCCACCGTGGCCACCACCGGGCCTAAAATCCCCAGTGTGGCGCAGCCACCGGCATCTACGCTCGCTTGCTGAGGTGCCAAACAGTGGTAACAGCCCTCCTCACGCAAACCTGTGAAAGCAATATTTTGACCCGCCATTTGGACAGCTGCACCCATAAACCAGGGCAGTTCCCTGTGGGCCGTGAAGCGATCAATGAGCAATCTTGTGCCGTGATTATCGGTTCCATCTAAGACTGCATCGATGGTCGTCAACAACGAAGCCCCCGAGGTTTCATCGAAGGCTAGGGAGTGATGCGTTACGGTGACCTCACTGTTCATTCTTTGCAAGCGCTCGGCTAAAACCTCGGCTTTAAAACGCCCAACATCCGCTTCGGTATAAGCAATTTGGCGCGGTAAGTTACTGAGCTCAATACGATCGGGGTCAACCAGTACCACATGGCCTAAACCCGCACCGACAAGGTATTGAGCGGCCAAGGCACCCAAACCACCGCAACCGACAATGAGCACCGATGCCGCGCCTAGGGCCTCCTGACCCTCCAGCTCGAAACCTGGCACCAACAGTTGCCGGGAATACCGTTCAAGCTCGCTGTCATTCATAAAGGCCTATGCCCCCCGGTCACTCGCTCACGTCCCGCGAGATCACGCCGTGTTTCAACCGCCTGCCAGCCATGGGTAAGCATAAGATTTCTAACATCGGCCCCCTGATCCCAACCGTGCTCGAGCAACATCCAGCTCCCGGGCTCCAGCAAAGACTGACCATCAGCCACTAACTGCCGAAGCGCCTGTAAACCATCGGTGCCCGCAGTCAGCGCCATAATCGGCTCGGCAGGGAGATCCCCTTGAGCGAGATGGTCGTCGTCTTCGCAAATGTAAGGCGGGTTAGCCACAATGAGATCAAATTGGCGTGCCAACACAGGCTCAAACCAGGAACCCAGTAACCATTCAACCTCCAATCCCAATTGCTCCCCATTAGACCGCGCCACCTTCAAGGCAGGCTCACTCAAGTCCACAGCGGTGACTTCGCTTTCGGGCAATTCGTGCTTAACCGCTAAAGCTACGGCGCCACTTCCCGTACCCAAATCCAAACACCGCTTCCGTGGCCGCTCTGGAAGTAAGGCTACCGCCCATTGAACCAACAGTTCTGTATCCATTCTTGGAATCAGCACATCTGGGCTCACCCTGAGGGGCAAAGACCAAAACTCCCATTGACCCAGAATATACGCAAGAGGTTCACCGGCTTGACGGCGCTTCACCAGCTCTAAAAAAGGGGTCGCCTCAGGCCTAGTAACCGGATCATCGCCATGGGCATACAACCAGCTGCGGTCACAATTGAAAACATGGAAAAGCAATATTTCTGACTCTTTGCGAGGCAAAGGCGCTTCTCTGACGAGGGTCTGAAAGGTGGTCACTCAGTCGAACCGAGAGCAGCCAATAGATCAGCCTGGTGCTCGGTCCGTAACGGTTGCACCAGGGCATCGAGATCACCTTGAACGATTTCATCGAGCTTATAAAGTGTCAGATTAATGCGGTGGTCTGTGACCCGCCCTTGGGGAAAATTGTAGGTCCGAATGCGTTCTGATCGATCGCCACTACCCACAAGGTTACGTCGTTCTGCTGCCTGCTCGCTATGCGCCTTATCCTCGGCCGCCGTTAGCAGACGAGCCGACAGTAATGACATAGCTCGAGCGCGGTTTTTATGTTGTGAGCGTTCGTCCTGACACTCCACCACGACCCCAGTTGGCAAATGGGTAATGCGAACCGCAGAATCTGTGGTGTTGACGTGCTGCCCACCCGCTCCAGAAGACCGAAACGTATCGATGCGCAGATCTTCTTTACGAATATCAATGGCTTCGACATCATCGGGCTCCGCCATGACCGCAACCGTGCAAGCCGACGTATGGATTCGACCCTGCGACTCGGTCTCAGGCACCCGTTGCACCCGGTGCGCACCCGACTCAAATTTTAGATAGGCGTAAACGTCCTCGCCTACAACACGAGAAATAATTTCCTTGAAGCCGCCATGATCTCCCGCGCGATCAGAGATAGTTTCCAGTCGCCATCCCCGGCTTTCAGCGTAACGGCTGTACATGCGAAACAGATCTCCCGAAAAAATTGCTGCCTCGTCACCCCCCGTACCCGCTCTGATCTCAAGATAGACGTTGTTACTGTCTCGCTTGTCCTTTGGGAGCAACAACACTTGCAAATCTGATTCGATTTTAGCCACTAGCTCGTTGGAAACAGCAAGTTCTTCAGCCGCCATCTCGCGTAGTTCTGGATCCGCATCTGAGAGCATTTCTTGTGCAGCTTCAACATCGGCATTAGCCGAACGATAAGCGTTAAAGGCTACAACCACTTCGTCGAGCTGCGCATATTCCCGGGACAGCTCCCGAAATCGATTTGTGTCTCCAGCGGTTTCAGGGTCGCCCAGCAGCGCAGCCACTTCCTCGTGCCTATCGACAAGGCTGGCCAACTTAGTCGTTAAAGAGCTTTTCACTGCAGGGTAGGGTTTTCGTCTTCAGAGGACTCATTTTCACCCAAGCCCAACAAGGCTTTAGCACGTGTCACCTGCCCGTCATCACCCTCTCGCGCTATCTGGCGCAATCCTGCCGTCGGCGCGTGGATGAGTTTATTGGTTAAGTCCCGAGCTAAACGCCGTATAACCTCTTCAGCGCTTTCGCCCCGCTCAACCGATCTGATCGCCTTGGCAAGTTCGACCTCTTGAATAGCAAGCGCCGATTCACGGAATGTTCGCACCACATCGGCAGACTGCCGCCCGCGAAAATCTTCCTCAACGCCGACCACACCCTCATTGATAATGCCATCAGCTTTGTTGGCTTCGCTCGCCCGCAGCCGCAAGTTTTCGGCGATGACATCTTTCAAGTCATCGACGGAGTACAAATAGATATCAGAAAGCTCGGAGACCTCAGGCTCAATGTCCCGAGGCACGGCAAGATCAATCAGCAGCATAGGCCGGTAATGCCGCTGACGCAGCGCTCGCTCAACGGCGCCCTTACCCAAAATGGGCAGCTGGCTTGCCGTTGAGCTAATCACAATATCTGCTTCCGGTAGCCGTTCGGGCACATCGGCCAACAAAACGGCAGTCGCATCAAACTGTTGTGCCAGTGACTCTGCTCGGGCCAATGTTCGGTTAGCAATAATTAAATTACCGAGGCCAGCATCGCAAAGATGACGTGCCACCAACTCGATGGTTTCACCCGCCCCAAGCAACAATGCCGTGCGTTTAGAAAGGTTTGAAAAAATGTGTCCCGCCAAATCGACTGATGCGTAAGCGACTGATACCGGATTTTCTCCAATCGCGGTATCTGTTCTCACCTTTTTAGCGATTCTAAAAGCTTCGGGAAACAGCCGCTGTAACCGACTACCCACCGCACCAGCCTCTTCGGCGACGGCGAAGGCAGACTTTAGTTGGCCAAAAATCTGGGGCTCCCCCAGCACCATCGAATTCAAGCCAGCAGCAACCCGCACCAAGTGCGTAAGCGCCTGCTTCCCATGGTGCCGGTAAGTGCAGGTAGATAACGCCTCTGTGGGCAAGCCGTGATGGTCCGTGACCCAGCTGACCAGAGCTTCACTGGCATGCAGCGGGTCGCCAG
>QXYP01000161.1 GCA_009886815.1 Halieaceae bacterium | reverse complement strand
CCCGTTCGCACCATGTCTGCCACGACATCAGCAGGGCCATCGTGCAGCCCTATTTCCAGTGCTGGGTACTTGCGTAAGAAGTCATTAAGCACTGAGGGCATGTACCGCCGCGCAATTGACGGTGCAGTAACCACTTCGACCCGTCCACTGCGCCGATTGATCACGTCATCAAGATCTTTCACAACGCGGTCGTGAACGCCCAGTAGCTCCCTGAACCTGGGGACACAGACCTCACCAAAGGGTGTCAGTCGACCCGCGCCCTGCTTTTCGAATAGCACTGCCCCCAGGCTCTCTTCAAGCTCCCGAATGCCTAACGATAATGCGGGCTGTGTTCGATGAAGACGTTTAGCCGCGGGCTTGAATCCTCCTTCATCGAGCACCGCCAGAACATATCGCAGCTGCTGGAGCTTTAAACCTTTGTTCACGCCTTGCCCTCGCCTTTGCTTTTAATAAGTTTTTCTTATTATTTTATTCGTTTAATTAATTTTCCTTATTTATCACAACCCGCTAGCCTCTGTCTGCAGACATCTTTATTTTAAATACAACCAGGGAGTTCAGCATGACAGACCAGCACGCCCTTTATATTGACGGTAACTGGGTGAACACCCCTGAAACCCTTGCCAACATAAACCCCTCAGACACCCATGATTTGATTGGTCATTACGCACAGGCCAGTACCGAACAGGCTCACGAAGCCATCAACGCCGCTAACAGAGCGGTAGCACAATGGGGACAGTCTCCTCTGGAAACACGTTACCAAGTCCTCATGGCTATCGGTAACGAGCTCATAGAGCGCAGTGCAGAACTGGGTGAATTATTAGCGCGAGAAGAAGGCAAAACGCGGGCCGAGGGTGTCGGTGAGGTCTATCGCTCCGGCCAGTTTTTCCACTACTACGCCGCCGAGGTTCATCGTCAAATTGATGATCGTGCCGAATCTGTGCGCCCCGGTATTGAAATAGAAACTCGCCGGGAGCCCGTGGGCGCTGTGGTCGTTATCAGTCCCTGGAATTTTCCAATGGCAACCGCTGTTTGGAAAATCGCCCCCGCCCTTGCCTTCGGTAACGCGGTTATTCTCAAGCCGGCTAATCTTGTTCCCGCCAGCGCTTGGGCACTCACTGAAATAATTGCCCGGCAGGCCGCCCTCCCCTCAGGCGCTTTTAATCTGGTCATGGGTAGCGGCGGTAAGGTGGGGAATACACTTATCCACAGCGACCAAATTCATGCAGTGAGCTTCACTGGGTCGCTCCCCGTTGGGCGCCAAGTGGCCAGCGCAACTGCCGCAAACTTGGTGAAGTGCCAATTAGAAATGGGCTCTAAAAAGGCGTTAATCTTTGCTGCAGACGCCAATTTAGAAGTTGCCGTCAATGCGGCTTTCGTCGGCGCTTACAGCGGCACGGGGCAAAAGTGCACCGCCTCATCTCGTTTAATTGTTGACGCTAGCATTTATGACGAGTTCGTCGCGAAGCTGGGCGAAAAGCTCTCGGCAACTCGTGTCGGACACGCCCTTGAAGATGGCGTGGACATGGGTCCTATCGCATCAGAGGAACAACTCGAAGCCAACCTTGCCTGGATTCAGCGAGGACTGGAAGAAGGCGCACAACTCGTACAAGGTGGTGAACGTATCAGCCTTGATAAACCCGGCTATTACATGTCACCGGCGCTCTTCGTAGACACCGACAATGCCATGGCCATTAATCGTGAAGAATTATTTGCACCGATAGCCAGTGTCATTAAAGCGAATGACTACGAGCATGCGCTCGAAATACTCAACGATACTGAATTCGGCCTCACTGCAGGCATTATCACCCAGTCTCTCGCCCTGGCTATGGACTTCAAGAAACGCGCGGTCAGCGGCTGCGTCATGGTGAATTTGCCTACGGCAGGAACCGATTACCATGTGCCCTTTGGCGGTCGGAAAAACTCTAGCTTTGGTCCCAGAGAACAGGGACAGTATGCGCGGGAGTTCTACACCACGGTTAAGACAACCTATATTCAAGCCTAACTTGCGGGAGAGACTCATGAATCCAGCCTGGACCGTTGTCGACGGCTTACAGTACTCAGCGTGGTCACGCGAGGTCTTCGAGCAAATGCACGCCGGTGGTCTCAACGCTGTGCACGTTACGGTGGCCTATCATGAGACGACGCGGGATACACTGACGCAACTCGGTGAATGGAACGCACGCTTTGAGGCATTCCCCGATTTAATCAAACCGGTTTTCGAGCCACAGGACATTCACAAAGCCAAGCAAGAAGGGAAGATTGGTATCATTTTTGGCGCACAAAACTGTTCGCCCATTGAAGACGAAATTCGACTGGTTGAGATTATGCGGCGCATGGGGCTAATGATCATGCAGCTGACCTACAACAACCAAAGCCTATTGGGCTGCGGGTGTTATGAAGCTGAGGACAGCGGTCTAACGCGATACGGCAAACAAGTCGTGCGCGAGATGAATCGTGTGGGCATGGTGATCGATATGTCCCACAGCGCTGAGCGCTCTACATTGGAAGCCATAGAGCACTCGCAACAGCCAGTGATTATCTCTCACGCCAACCCCAGCCACTTTCATCCGGCACTGCGTAATAAATCCAACGCGGTCATTGATGCCATTGCGGATAATCAGGGATTACTCGGCTTTTCTTTGTATCCTTTTCATTTGAAAAATGGTCCACAGTGCTCGCTTGAAGATTTTTGCGACATGGTCGCCTGGACCGCTGAGCGCATGGGCATCGATCGAATCGGTCTGGGCTCAGACCTGTGCCAAAATCAACCCCAGAGTGTTCTCGAATGGATGCGTAACGGGCGCTGGTCTAAGGCAATGGATTATGGCGAAGGCTCATCTGCCAATGCAGGTTGGCCCGATGCACTTACCTGGTTTAAAGATAGCCGCGACTTCCCCGGTATTGCAGCGGCATTGCAAGCCAAAGGCTTTAATGATGAGGAGACGGGAAAGATCATGGGGGGTAATTGGGTGGACCTACTGACCCGTGTTGCCAAGCCCCAAGGCATTGAGCCCCTCTCGGTTGAGAGCGCCGCATGATCGACGCGGTCCTACAAGCCGCTCGCGTCGCCCCTGCCCTGCGACCGCAAAACTTGGTGATGGACCTAGAGAGGCTGGGAACACTGGTACCCAGTCGTCTCAGCTTTGCTCGCAGCCTTATACGTCAAATGGCACGCCAGCGCTGGCAGATTACCCAAGAATATTTCGCATTGGATCAGGGTGGCTACGGTGAAGTGATCTACAGGGTGCAAACGCCTCACGGCCGTTACCATGTGGTGATTTTTTCGCAGCAGATTGATGACGAGCAACGCACTGATCGCGTCATAGCCAACGCATGGGATGTCACCTTTGGCCTGGTCGAGGGCGATGTCGAAGATTCGCTCTTCACCGCCCTTGCAGAGAACGTTCCTCTTCAGGAGGCCGGCCGACAACACCCCCGTTTACTGGTGATCTCCAGAGCCAATAAAAGCCTGCGCAACTTTGAAGTGTTTGTGCAGTCACTGGCCGCGGGGGAGCAACCTCCCGTGGAGGCTATTCGCGAAGTTGGCTACCTCTACCGAACGACAGCTGTCTATGGCAACGGCAAGTTTGGCATTGCAGACTATGGCCGCCTTCAGGGTAATCCAGACTTTCGATATCCCTTTTCCGCACAGATGACTGCGGTTTATGTACTGCGACAGTTTTCCATAGACCAAGCAGAGCACCTGGCTAGAGTACAAGCCCCTGAAACAGCGGTACCCCTTGCCACTGAGCTGCGGCGCTACTTAGGTATTGGTAACTCTACGGGGTTAGGCATGGCGCCTTTTCTTATTCGTCACCCGCAGCTCATTAACCAATGGATTCATGCCCGTGAGCAGGCCTTGGCTACGGCCAAAGCCCAAATACCCTCAGAAGATAGTCGAGAGCGCTTACTTTCGTTATGCCTAAGAGCCCAACACTATTTGGAAGAGACCACAGTAGAAAATGTCGTGCAGGCACAACGCAATGCCACCGTCGTCGTCGAACTGGCTGACATCATTCCCTGGCTAGAGCAAATTCCGCTCGATGATGCGTTATGGCAGCAGCTCACCGACTGGTCGGAAGCCGCACAAACAACAGACACCCAAGAGCTTTTGAACACCTTACTGATCGAACTCTATCCTGAGTCAGTCGACATGCTTGAAGATGCCATGGCTGTCGAGGAGAAGCTCGAACTCGTACCAGATATGCCACTGGTACAGCTCAAGCAGGTTATTGAGACTCAGTTCGACTGGGCCCTTGCAGAAGATTTCGAGGCGCCCGAAGCCAAGCACTGGTTTTGGTATCAGTCCATTGAAAAAGAAGAGCCCAGGCTAGGCGTTCGTGGTGTTGACCCGGGAGAGAACAAAGAGCTGCCACTGGCCATCGCACCCCGCGTTCAGCGTAGCTACAGTGCAGTTGCCGAGTTTCTCGAAAACAACCCCAAGGCCCTGACCATTGACTTTCTTCTGGCGAAACCGAAATTCATGGAAAGCATTCGTCGTATTCAGACGATGGCCACCACCGCCTACGGCGAGATTCAAGGCAATTTATGGCATCGTGATATGAAGCCTATGCACTTATTGCGCGCCAAACTCTCGTTCTTGGGTGCAAACCGCTTCGACCCCCGGGGGGACCGTTGGGTACGTGTGACTTTCTTTCAAGGTGCCCCACTGATCAACGAGCTCAATGGGGAACCCACCGACTTATTTGCCTTCGATGACTGGAGCTACGCTTTGGCCCCGACTCATTCCGAAATTGGCGGGCTTCCTGAGCAGCGGGAAAATCATGAAAGTCTCGTTTAACGAGCTGCAGGGCCTCTCGCGCAAAGCCTTTATTGGTAGTGGCTTTGACGAGGGTCATGCTGATGACGCCGCCGACATGGTGACCTGGATGGAGAGTTATGACCTCCATGGGCTTGAAGCATTGAGCTTGGGGTTGGAGCATTTAATTGGTGAAAATCCCGATACCCACCCCGAAATTCTTTATCAAGATGGCGACGTCGCCGTTGTGGATGGTCACAACCTCAGTGTGTTGCGGTCCTGTAACTTGGCACTTGAACTGGCCTTTGCGAAAGCCCGGTCTCGGGGCCTTTCGGTGATAAAAATCAGGCGTTGTCGACAACGACAATTGATCATGGGCTACCTGGCTAGACTGTCGG
>QXYP01000160.1 GCA_009886815.1 Halieaceae bacterium | reverse complement strand
GCCTCTAACGAAAGGTAAAGATTACGCACGACCATCTGTCCAGGGCCGGCTTTCGGTACAGCTGCCTCAACCAAGCTAAAATCCTCCGCCAAGGGGACCCCACGGGGGTGAGCAGCCAATACGACTTGGCGATTTATCATGACAAACCTCTTTCAGTTTCGTTGGGTGGTCAAAAAAACAACGTCAAAGTACTCTATACTGAACCCGCTTACATAGCAGTCTAAGAATAATATCCGCGGTGCGAATAGCGCACCGCAACAGAGGAATTTTTATGCTCAGCAGTCGCCGCAGCATTTTGTGCCACCAGTACTCTCACTCGTGGTTGAAACTTGTGAGCGCTGGGATCCTTTTCGCGAGCTTACTGGGTACAACCCAAATCTTGGCCTCGGAAGACGCGGCAGTGCTAACCTCAACTGACGAGCTTCAGGCGGGTGGGGAGTTCAGCGACCGCAATGCGCTGCCAGGCGCTGCGCTCTACAACAAATATTGTGCCACCTGCCACCTGGGTCAGGTCTACAAAGCTCCCCATCAAACCTGGCTAGAAATGATGCCTCAGGCCGCGCTCTATACCACCATGACAGACGGCATTATGGCATCTCAGGCTTCAACGCTTTCGAAGCAACAAAAGATTGCCGTCATTGAGTACCTCACGTCTAAACGCTACACCGCGGAAGCAGCCGAGTTACAGCCAGTCAACTTTTGCAATGGCGAAGCCTCAACTTTCGCATCGTGGAACAACAACGAAATCACCGGCTGGGGGCGAGATACTTCCCGCTTCATACCCGATGCGGTAGCAGGCTTAAACAACGCTGACTTCTCAAAACTTCGGCTGAAATGGAGCTTCGGTTATGCGGGAGCTTTTAGAGCACGTTCACAACCCACCGTAGCAATGGGCGCTATTTATACCGGAAGTCAGGATGGCACCGTCTATGCGCTAGATCTCGATACAGGCTGCGTTCGTTGGTCTTTTTCAGCCAGTGCAGAGGTTCGCACCGGTGTTGTTTTGGGGCAACACGGCAACACTGAGCCCCTCGCTTTCTTTGGTGACATCATCGCTAATCTCTACGCCGTTAATGCATTGACCGGCGAGCTGGTTTGGAAAATCAGCGCTGACGATCATCCCAGCGCGACAATTACCGGGACACCCGCCTACCACGAAGGCGTTCTCTATGCTCCCGTATCGTCCCTTGAAGTCACCGCGGCTGCAGATCCGAACTACGCCTGCTGTACTTTTAGAGGCAAAGTCATGGCCATTAATGCGGACTCCGGCGCTACCCAATGGGTTAGCTATACCGTCCCCGAGCCCGCTAGCCAGCAAGGCGTGACCCGCGTAGGTACCCCCATACTGGCTCCATCGGGGGCCCCAGTTTGGAATAGCCCTACCCTCGACCCCGCTAACAACCGTCTGTTTTTCGGCTCGGGAGAAAATTATTCATCCCCCGCTGACGGCAACAGCGATGCCATTTTTGCCGTTCGGATGGACACCGGCGAGCGGTTGTGGACTCGCCAAGTTTTTGCAGGGGATGCCTGGAACGTGGGCTGTATGATGTCGATCAATCATCCGAATTGCCCACCCGAACTGGGCCCAGACTACGATCTCGGATCAAGTCCGTTACTGGTCAGACGCCCAGAAGCCGAAGATCTCATTGTCGCCGGTCACAAGGATGGCACCGTGATGGCCTACGATGCAGCCACCGGAGCACAACGTCAGTGGGTCGCCAAAGTGGGACGTGGCAGTATTCAGGGCGGGGTTCATTTTGGTATGGCGGCAGCAGGAAATCAGGTTTACGCACCCATCAACGATATGAACGACACGCGCAACGGTGAGGCCCTCGACCCTGATTTAGCGCGCCCAGGCGTTCATGCTATTAACGCGCAAGACGGCTCGGTGTTATGGAGTCACGTACAGGAAGACATTTGCGGTGACGATCGGCCACTTTGCGATCCCGGCGTCTCTGCGCCGCTTACCGCACTCACTAACGCGGTGATTGCCGGACATCTCGATGGCCATCTCCGGGCCTACGATGGTCAAACAGGGAAAGTCATCTGGGACTACGACACCACCCGTGACTTTACCACCGTCAATGGTGTCGCGGCATCGGGGGGTGGCATGAGTGGCGCAGGAGTAACCGTTGCCCAGGGTCACGTTATCGTGAATTCGGGCTACGGACTCTACTTTCATGAACCCGGCAATGCACTGCTAGTTTTTACCGTAGACAATAATCCGGTCATAACCGCTGCAAGCGCCACGGCAAGCCCTGGCGACTGAGCAAGCACAGAGCATTACCGATGCCCAAAGTATCCCAGCGTTAGAGGCGCAAAAAAAATGCCGGCACATGCCGGCATCTTTTTTCTTTACCAGACCAAAGATTAATTTTTCAGTCTAGGGAGAACCTTCTCGGCAATATAATTGAGGCGGCGATTTCCAGACTCAACACTTTCTCCAGGAAACTGGGCCCAGAAGTGAATATCAGAAATCATCGGATAAGTTTCAATCATCGCGGACAGTTTTTCTACGGCCATATCGGCATCCCAAAGTTCATACAAGCCATTGTCAATCGCCGTCCGGGCATCCGGGAACAAAGGGGTTTGATCTGGCGGCCCAAAGG
>QXYP01000016.1 GCA_009886815.1 Halieaceae bacterium | reverse complement strand
GTATTTGTCTTGCATGTCACGGCCGGTATCGCGCATGGTTCGGATGACTTGGTCCAGAGACACAAAGTGCTGTCCGTCGCCTCGTAATGCCATTCTAGCGGCACTGATCGCCTTTATCGCACCCATGGCATTGCGCTCAATACACGGCACTTGAACCAGTCCGCCAATGGGGTCGCACGTGAGGCCAAGATTGTGTTCCATAGCAATCTCTGCAGCATTTTCGACTTGTTGCGGCGTTCCGCCCAAGGCATCGGCAAGCGCCCCTGCGGCCATCGAGCAGGCAGAGCCGACCTCACCCTGACAACCGACCTCGGCACCTGATATCGACGCATTAATTTTATACAAAGTTCCAATAGCCCCTGCGGTCAGTAGGAAACGACAAATGTCTTCTTCACGGGCACCCTGACAATGGGCGAGGTAATATTTTAGTACCGCAGGAAGTATGCCTGCCGCACCGTTGGTGGGTGCCGTAACAATGCGACCACCCCCCGCATTTTCTTCATTGACGGCCAGGGCATATAGGGTCACCCAGTCCATGGTGTTGAGGGATTCATCGCCTAGGGAATCACCTTGTCGTTTGAGTTGTCGGTGCAGTTGGGCTGCTCGGCGTTTTACTTTGAGGCCCCCTGGCATCACGCCTTCCGTGTTGCAACCCTGAGCGATACAGGCATCCATGACTTTCCAAAGATGTAGTAGCTCCTTGCGAATTTCAGTTTCGGTACGCCAAGCACACTCATTGCGCATCATTAGGGCTGGAATGGAGAGACCGTGTTCGCTGCACAGCGCGAGCAATTGATCTGCGGTAGTGAAGGGGTAGGGCGTGGGCGTCGGATCATCGACAATAATGTCGGTTCGGTCTGCGGTTTCATCCACTATAAAGCCGCCACCTACGGAAAAATAAACGCGACTCTCTAAGATTTCACCCGTCTTGCTGAAGGCCGAGAAGCGCATACCGTTAGGGTGAAAAGGCAGGGTTTCGGTGCGATGCATGATCAGGTCATCACGGTAGTTAAAAGCTACCTCGTGATGACCCTGTAAAAGGAGTTTTCCCTCTGCTCGAGCCTGCTCTACGAGGGCGGGAATACTGTCGATATTCACTGTCTCGGGAGATTCACCGGACAGCCCCAAGATAATAGCTTTGGGCGACCCGTGACCCGCACCCGTAGCACCCAATGAACCAAAAAGCTCGGCGGTAACACGGCCACATTGGACAATCTGCCCGGTATCTTCCAGTGCTGTGACAAAAAGCCGTGCGGCATTCATGGGGCCAACCGTGTGAGAGCTGGAGGGTCCGATACCAATTTTAAATAAATCAAAAACGCTAATCGACATGGCCGTTATCCTTGGCCCTAAACACGAGTGAGCTTAGCGCTGCAGTGCGGGGTGCGCTACTGTCAAAAGCGCCGCCCGGTGACGTTTTTGAACACGAATGTTGAAAAATAGATGGCAATCCACCGTCAACTTGGAATGCTGAGAGCACTGCAGACGTAAAACCCTCAAATAGATCCAATAAAAAGTGACCCGTTTCACTGTCTGTACAGGTCCCGCTAGACTTCGCCACAGTAGCCGGTTGTTATGCGTGATTCCTGAAAAGTTTGATGGGTGTAAAGGTGCTGTGGTGTTGGCAGCCTCAATTTTGGCAATGACATGTGGTTGGCCTTCGAGGTGCTCTCGTTTAGTGCCAAGGTGTTGTCGTGGGCCCTGGTTGTTATGTGCGTTGGTCTTTGTGGGCGTGCTGGGCTGTGACGGTTCTGACAGTGAGCCTACCGTCGAACTTAAGCCCACAGATCGTGCTTATTTAGAAGGGCTCGCTGCCGAGCTCACGGCAACGCTTCCTTCAAAAATTGACAAATATACCGAGATCACGGGCGTCAGTGTTGTGCCCTATGGGCTTCGCTATACCCTGCGGATGGTTCATATGCCCGCGCACACGGTAGATCACGGCACGATTAAGTCTGCTCGAGTCAGCATTACAGAACGAAGCTGTAACGACGATAAAGAAAGGTACGAGCTTGAGGCAGGAATTGCCCGGCACTATATTGTTCACGGCATGGAAGACTTGCCGGCCGGTCGCTTCTTTATCTCCGATGTGTCTTGCCGCGTTGAATAGCTGCGCTGCAGCTGATGCGACGCCGGATTCTTTGTCTACATTGGGTTTTATGGAGCAACTTTGATTCGGGTTGTATCGCCTTTACTTGGGCGGATGCTCTATGAGCAAGGTGGGCACGTCTAGAGCATGAGACTTTACAGTACAGACACGGGTCTGTTTTTTACGTCCATCTCGAACTTCAGAGACCTGAATTCCAGCCTCTAGCAGCCGTTGTTGTGTGGCGTCGATATCAGCCGTCTTTAACGCCAGTCCCCAGAGACTGTCGTTAGCCCCGGCTTTTTCTGAAGCAATGACCTCGATACTCATTGAGCTGGCGCGAAAGAAAAGCTGGGTCCCTCCCCATTGCGGTACCTCCTGTTCCAGCGCCAATCGAATACCCAGCTGGTCGCCATAAAATCGCTTGGCTGCGTCGGCATCGCGAGTTTGCACGACGACATGATCTACGGCGCTGATCGGGGCCTGAGCATTCACGGGTGCTGAGGGAAGGTGAGACTCTGCGTCGTGGCATATACAGAAAGAAAAAATACCGCGCGCAGCGGCAGGGTCCCAAAATAGATTGCTCCAATGACGCGTATTACCGCTTAAGTCATCGACGCCATGGCTGGGAGCAGGGTCCATTGCGGCCAGCCCCGCGTTCCTCGCACGCGTTAAAAACTCGTCGCTGTTTTCGGTACCAAACACCAAGCCGC
>QXYP01000159.1:1371-2519 GCA_009886815.1 Halieaceae bacterium | reverse complement strand
ACGCAGATTTAGATGACGATGCCGACGGTTATGACGACACGGACGATCTTTTTCCCCTTGACGCCAGCGAGTGGTCAGACACCGACGGGGATGGCATCGGTGATAACGCAGATGAGCCCTATGATACGAGCCCTGTCGCATCTATTTTCAACCGGCTCTTAACGGCCGTGTCTACTGATAGGGTCGGAGTTTCTACGGATAAGACCGAGCTTGCGCCGCAAGGAAAAGCGCCTGACGGCGAGAGTAAAAAAGCGAATAATTAGGCGGGTAGGTTGGCATAACGTCAAAGCCTTTTTGACGAGACAAGAGATCATCCCCTGGTAGCAAACCGTGAACAATGCTTCTGTATAGGGTTTGTGTGGCTACTTAAGTGCGCCTCGACTGATGATATCCGGGTCACTAACCCCCGGAGCTTGAATGCGGCTTGTGTAAGCAAACTACAAATAGAGTTCTGCAGCACTTAATATTAGGTGCTTCCCCGGAGTGACGAGCTAAATGAACCCGTCCGCGCTAAAACAGAAATTCGACCGTGACGGCTATATCGTTCTTGAAGGTTTCTTTGGTGATGCCCAAATGGCTCATGTTGACCGCCTGACTCATCAGCACTACGGTGAAAATCCCGCGTTCCAACATAATGATGAGTTTTTGAGTAAGTCTCAGACGGACGTCATACCTTGGTTTCCGCAACAAGAGGGCGTGACTGACTTTGACGCCATTGCAAATGACAAAAATCTGCAAGAGTTGAGCAAGCTCATCCTTGGGAGCAACTGGTATTCCCAGCACTGCATGGTCATGTTGTCGAAGCCCGGATCATTAGGGCAGGCCTGGCACCAAGATTGCCCTCCCGAAAACCCTCAGTGTTTCAATTTGAATCGCCTTGTTTATACCCATGACATTACCGATGCAACCGGAGGCCAAGTTGCGGTGGTGCCGGGCTCACACAAGATGGGCTTACTACCTGCTGGCGACCCTGTAGGAAATTTTACGGGTCAAGTGTCGCTAACGCCGTCGAAGGGCACCTTAATACTTTTGCATGGTCATACTTGGCACTGCGTGCAGCCAATAAAAGAGGGGGTTCGGGTGTCGATAAATTACAGGGCGGCACCGGCTAGCACGCCCGAAGGGATCACCGATATCTGCGTTTACCG
>QXYP01000159.1:0-1361 GCA_009886815.1 Halieaceae bacterium | reverse complement strand
TCCACCTCAAGGGTGTTAGAAGACCGAGTTGGCTAACTGAGGAAATCGACTTTCTTTTCTCGAAGTGCTGCCACTGGCCGTCAAAATATCTCTGAACTTTCGCCCTAGCGCCTACAGCTCGACAACGGTTTTGCCGTAATTTCGACCGGCAAATAAATCTGCGTAAGCTTGGCCGATTTGATCAACCCCTTGTAGACGATATTCGGGTGATACCAGCGCGCCGCTACGTAAGCCTTCAGACAGCGCCTCTCGGGCTTCATCATAGCGATCATGACGAAAGTGCGTCATGAACCCCTCAACCTGGAGTTCCTTGGTGACGATCTCAAAAAGATTGCTTGGGCCATAGGCGGGAACCCCATAGCCTGATACCGCGCCACACAAAGCCATGCGCCCTCGATGATTCATGTTCGATATGGCGGCTTCTAGGGTTGCGCCGCCAACGTTATCAAAAAAGACATCAACGCCATTGGGGCAGGCGGTTTTGATGGCCTCCGCCAAACTGTCGGAGTCGCCGCGAACCACCGCCGCGTCGTAGCCCAATACGTCGCAGATCCACTGGCCTTTATCGGCAGAACCAACGAGGCCAACAACGCGCGCCCCCGTTTTTTTGGCCAGTTGGCCTGCAATAGAACCCACAGCGCCGCCGGCACCGCTAATCAGCACGCAGTCCTCTGCTGTTGGCTTTAAAATATCCTTCATACCGAAGTAGGCCGACATGCCGGTATCGCCAAGAACGCCCATGTAAGCCGCAGGATCGAACTCGAGGGTATTGGGTAACCTCGCAATAAAATCACTGCCGTCGCTAATGCTGTGGGTTTGCCAGGCAAATCGCGCCATGAGCATATCGCCAACGGCGTACTCTGTATTAAGCGACTCGATCACCTCCCCCAGCACGAGTCCCGCTACCGGATCACCGAGCTCCATAGCCGGCAGCACTGCGTCACCAGATCCCTCGTTCATCCAATTTCTGAACCCGGCATCGAGTGATACAAAATGGTTGCGGCAGAGCAGCTCACCTTCTTTTAGTGAGGGTAGGTCAGACACCTGAACCTGAAAATCTTCGGCAACCGGGTTGCCGTTAGGCCGCCTGGCCAACACCACAGATTTCATCTGGGTCATAAACACCTTCCTACTTAAAATAGTGACACCGAGTAACAGAATAGCTTAGAGCTGACGGTGCCGTACAACAAAGTGTTGTATTTAGTCCGAAGGGAGCCGAGGTCTGCGCCAATTGCTTGAGCATCTTATCTAAGGGTGGGAGCGATGCGCGGCGCGTCATAGCGTTGCTCCAACAAGAGGGAAATACGCAGAGCTCAATAGTCCTGCGCGGTTGGTGGCCATTAATAAATACCACCGCTGCG
>QXYP01000158.1 GCA_009886815.1 Halieaceae bacterium | reverse complement strand
AGCCCACACTGCGCTGTCGCGCAAATTGCTGCATATCGGTTTTCTTCACAATGCCACGTGCGGTCGCCATGAAGATGAAATGCCCTTCCTCATAGCCTTCCACGGGTAGTATGGAAGTGATGCGCTCACCTTCATCAAGGGGCAGCAAATTGACCATAGGTCGACCTCTGGCATTGCGGCTCGCCAAAGGAATATGAAATACCTTTAACCAATAAACTTTGCCGAGGTCAGAGAAGCACAAAATCGTCGCGTGGGTACTCGCAATGAGTAGATGCTCCACAAAGTCTTCGTCTTTAACCGCCGTTGCTGATCGTCCTGTACCGCCCCGGCGCTGTGCCTGATAGTCTGATAGCGACTGGGTTTTTGCATAGCCTCCGTGAGATATCGTCACCACACGATCTTCTTCTGTGATCAGATCTTCAACGCTCAGGTCGTGGGTAGAGTCTGTAATTTCGGTGAGTCGGTCGTCACCAAATTCCTCGACCAAATCTTTGAGCTCATCGCGAATAACCTGACGCAAACGGTCTGGATCTTGAAGAATCTCAAGATAACCTGCAATTTCAACCAGCTTATCCGAGTATTCCTGCAAGAGTTTTTCATGCTCTAGGCCGGTCAACCGGTGCAGTCGTAACTCCAAGATTGCCTGCGCCTGCGCGGGGGACAAAAAGTACTGATCTCCGTGCAGTCCAAATTCGGCGGGCAAGTCATCAGGGCGGCACGCATCCTCTCCGGCGCGCTCCAGCATTCCTGTGACTTCTCCAGAATGCCAAGACTTCGCCACCAGCCCAGATTTAGCATCGGCGGGTGTTGGCGACGTTTTAATGAGCTCGATGATTTCATCAATATTCACCAGCGCGATGGCGAGCCCTTCGAGGACATGGCCACGTTCGCGGGCTTTGCGCAATAAATACACCGTTCTTCGCGTTACCACCTCGCGCCGATGACGCACAAACGCTTCGATCATTTCAAGCAGATTCAGGGTGCGTGGCTGGCCGTCGACCAGGGCAACCATATTGATGCCGACCACCGACTGCAGCTGGGTTTGGGCGTATAGGTTATTCAGGACAACATCGCCCATTTCACCGCGGCGTAATTCAATAACCACGCGCAGCCCGTCCTTATCGGACTCGTCTCGTAACTCAGTAATGCCCTCTAGCTTCTTCTCTTTAACCAGCTCTGCAATACGCTCGATTAACCGCGCCTTGTTTAGCTGATAAGGAATTTCATGAATAATAATGGTGTCTTTGCCACGGCTTTCATCGGTAATAACTTCGGCTCGCGCCCTAACATAAATACGCCCCCGTCCTGTGCGGTACGCCTGAACAATGCCAGCCCGCCCGTTAATAATGGCTCCGGTTGGAAAGTCGGGGCCCGGGATATACTCCATGAGCCCATCGACATCGATCTCAGGGTTATCGATAAACGCCAGGCAGCCCGCCACAACCTCTCTAAGATTGTGGGGTGGAATATTGGTCGCCATTCCCACGGCAATGCCCGAAGACCCGTTGATGAGAAGATTGGGGGCTCGGGTGGGCAGGACTACGGGGATTTGCTCGGATCCATCGTAATTATCGACAAAGTCGACCGTTTCTTTATCCAGATCGGCGAGCAGCGCATGAGCCAACTTACTCATGCGAATTTCGGTGTAACGCATAGCCGCGGCTGAATCCCCGTCTATAGAGCCGAAATTCCCCTGTCCATCGACCAGGGTGTAACGCAGTGAAAAGTCCTGCGCCATGCGGACAATCGTGTCGTAGACCGCAGAGTCTCCATGCGGGTGGTATTTACCGATCACATCTCCGACGATTCTGGCCGACTTTTTATACGCCTTATTCCAGTCGTTGTTGAGCTCATTCATCGCAAAGAGCACTCGCCGGTGCACGGGCTTCAAGCCATCGCGCACGTCGGGCAATGCTCGCCCTACGATAACGCTCATAGCGTAGTCCATGTACGACTGTTTGAGCTCGTCTTCGATGTTGACGGGAAGCACTTCCCGTGCGATTTCTTTGGGTGTCTCTGCCATTAGAACTGCTTTGTCTGATCGGGGGAGTTATCAGCCATGCTGATGGGCCCTAGCATATCAAATTCAGCCCTCTGAGGCCATCTTCAGTGTCCATAGCGGGCAAGGCGACAGGGCACCGGTTATACTGTGCTCATGAACCCTTCAAACCTATCATCTGTCGCTGATCTTGTTATCCACCCCAAGTGGATTGTACCCGTGGTACCGCAAGGCCAAGTTCTCACCGATCATAGTGTTGTCGTCAGTGATGGCAGAATTACCCGCATTGAGCCCACGGCTGAAGCGCTACGGATTCAGGCCGCAGAACACCTGCATTTGCCGTCGCAGGTTCTGCTGCCCGGGCTTATTAATGCCCATGGTCACGGCGCTATGACACTTTTGCGCGGCATTGCAGACGACGCCCCCTTACTCAGTTGGCTACAGGACCATATCTGGCCTTTGGAAGCGGAGTTTGTTTCCGAGGCTTTTGTTCGCGATGGGACAGACCTCGCATTGCTTGAGTTGGTGATGGGGGGAACCACGACTTTCAGTGACATGTATTTTTTCCCCGATGTTACCGCCCAGCGGGCGGACCTCGCGGGGTTGAGAGCACAACTGGTTTTCCCTGTTATTGATGTGGCCACAGCGTGGGCAAGCGACAGCGAGGCCTGTCTGGAAAAAGGGCTCGCCCTGCGCGACGAGTATCGAGACCACGCCTTGATTCAGGTAGGTATAGGCGCGCACTCGACCTACAGCGTGCCAGAATCTACTCTGCATAAAATTGCCACCTTGGTTCACGAACTCGATGCCCCACTGCAAATTCACCTCCACGAAACCCAAGCTGAGATCGACATGGCCCTGGAAGCCCACGGTGAACGCCCGATTAGTGTTTTGAATCGCCTAGGTTTACTCGGTCCACGCACGCAGTGTGTGCACATGACGGCGCTGTCAGATGACGACATCGAGCTGCTCTCCAGCACCAACAGCCACGTCATTCACTGCCCGCGATCCAACATGAAGCTGGCTTCTGGCATAAGCCCGGTAGATCGACTCCTGAAAGCCGGAGTGAACGTTGCTTTAGGCCCCGACGGTGCCGCCAGTAACAATCGGTTGAATATGCTGGCAGAGCTGCAGATGGCAGCATTATTGGCCAAATTAGAGTCCCTAGAGGCTACCGCGCTTCCGGCAACCAGGGCACTTGAGCTCGCCACCATGGGTGGCGCACGGGCGCTGGGACTTGAAAAAACCATCGGTTCGATCGAACCTGGGAAAGCCGCTGATTTGATTGCACTGGACTTGAGCCAACCCCATACCCAACCCCTGAACAACATCATTTCACAAGTCGTTTATGCGACCAGCGGCAGCGAATTAACGCACAGTTGGGTCGCAGGGCAGCCGCTAGTC
>QXYP01000157.1 GCA_009886815.1 Halieaceae bacterium | reverse complement strand
CCAGAGAGCCCCATCTCCGAGTCATTGGCAATTCGAATGGCGTCCTCTATGTCATCGTAGGCGATCGCACAAACTACCGGGCCAAAGATTTCTTCACGCGCAATCTGCATGTCGCTGGTCACATCCGCCAGCAGTGTCGGTTCGATAAAGTAACCCGACTTAAGGTGCTCAGGTGTTCCACCCCCGGTGACAAGCCTAGCCCCTTCGTCGACGCCAGCGCTAATACAGGCCTTCACGCGTTCAAAGTGCCGCTCGTGGATCATGGGTCCGAGTGCGGTTTCAGGGTCGAAAGGATCTCCCACTTTCATTGCTCTGTAAGCATCACCCAGGGCCGAGACCGTTTCTTCATAACGCTTTCTGGGAATAAGAATACGAGTCTGGGCGGCACAAGCCTGTCCGCTGTTAATCACAGAGGCTTTGGCCAGTTCAGGGACAACTGTGGCGAGCTCTGCATCGGGACAGACAATCGCCGCAGACTTACCGCCGAGCTCCAGAGCCGCTCGTTTGATCTGGGAGCCACAAATCTCCGCCACCCGTCGGCCGGCGACAACACTGCCGGTAATGCTCGCCATATTGACATCGGGGTGCGCCACCAGATATTCACTGGCGTCGCGATCTGCTGTCAGAATATTGATGACACCGGCCGGTATCGCCGCCTCCTGAATACACTCAGCGAGCACGTATGAAAACAACGGAGCCTCCACTGGCACCTTGAGCACCACCGTTGAACCGGAAGCCAAGGCGGGACCGATCTTCAGCATCGCAGCAAACAGCGGACCATTAAAAGGCACGATCGCTGCGATCACACCGACCGGCTCCTTACGCACCAGCACCTGTCCAAAGTAGCCGGTCCTGCGCTCTTCAAATTCATAATCTCTGGCAAGTTGTCCGTAAAATTTAAGCGTCATTCTGGCCATAGCGACCTGGCCTTTGCAGAAGCTGTAGGGAGCAGCGATCTCCCGGGCGGCACAGACAGCCAGATCATCGGTTCGCGACTTGATAGCCGCAGACAACGCATCGATATGGGATGCCCTATCCTCACCAGAGGTGCTCGACCATTTTTCCCCAGCGAGGGCCGACTTGGCGGCATTTACTGCCGCGTCAACATCCTGTTCGGTCGCCTCAGGACAGGAACCCATGATTTCCCGATTGGCAGGACACTCTACTGAGATACGCTTCTCTGATGCGGGCTCACGCCATTGACCGCCTACGAAAATATTCCGATATTCCATGACTATTCCAACTGCGGGTCGTCGCCCGATCAGCCCTTCTTGTAGGTTATATCTGACTGCTCGAGATCCCAGGTAGCGTCTGTGCAGCCCTCGTCGCGCAGCTGGTTTTTCAAAATTCTACCCACAGGGTTTTTGGGTAACTGAGCCCTAAACTCTATATAACGTGGTATCGCGTAATACGGGACATGGTCTATCGCCCAGGTTGCCAGTTCATGTTCGGTCAGGGGCGATTCCGCCTCCTTGACCACGGTCACCTTGATGTCGTCTTCGGTGAGCGCCGACGGAACCGCATGTACCGCCACCTCATTAACAGCGGGATGCAGGGCAAAGGTTGTCTCCATTTCATAACTGGAGATGTTCTCTCCCCGACGGCGCAGATAATCCTTCTTCCTGTCGACGAAATATAAAAATTCATTCTCATCAAACTTGCCGATATCACCGGTGTGAAGCCACAGACCCTCAAAAACATTGAGGGTTTCCTGTGGCCTACCCCAATAACCTTCAAACATCACATTAGGGCGTTTGGGCCGGACGACGATTTCTCCGGTCTGCCCCGCCGGCACCTCTTCGAAGCTGTCGTTTACGATCATCACCTCGAAATCACGATGATTGAGCTTTCCGGATGACCCCGGAGGTGCGTCTGTAGCTTCGCTATAGGAAAGCATGGATATAAAGCTTGATTCGGTCAGGCCGTAAACATGTGCCCCCACGATCTCAGCGCCGAATCTGTCCCGCCAGATCTCTTGGAGCTCGCCGGGAAATGGTGCTCCCCTGGCCATTCTCAGCTGCCCCTTGCAACGCAACATGTCCTCGCTGTCGGGCATATTGGCAATAAGGGGGATCATGGAACCCAGCACAGACGCTACCGAGGCACCACTCTTTTCTATATCCGCCCAAAAGCCGGACAGGGAGAACCGAGGGGTAATAGCGGCGGTAGTACCGCTTACCACCGAATACAGCAGGGTCACGACGATGGCGTTCAAGTGGAATAAGGGCAGGCAGGTCCAGTTAACCTCGCCGGGCCGGGGGTCGCACATTTCCCGGGTTCTGAGTGCCTGGTTGGCGATATAGTTCTGACTGAGAATACAGCCCTTGGAGGGGCCTGTTGTGCCCCCCGTGTAAATAATGCCCGCGATGTCACCGGGATCTGGGCAGATATCAGTGTCGGCACTGTTGTCTGAATATAATTGCGCAAATAACTCACCGGCCGTTGCGCTCGCTGAGGATTCCCCCCGAATATAAATCGTCTGCAGGTCGGGCAAGCCCTCCCTGATCGCTGCCACCCGCTCAAGGTATTGGGCCTCGCTGACCAGAACCCTTGCCCCGGAATTGGCCAGAGGATTCCTCAGGAACTCGCCTTTATTCGCCGTGTTGACGGGCACGTACACAGCATTGACCTTGGAGGCCGCAATCAACAAGGCGACTGAATCCGCATGGCTGTCCAGTAGCGTGGCAA
>QXYP01000156.1 GCA_009886815.1 Halieaceae bacterium | reverse complement strand
CCCAACCGCCCAGCCCGCTGAGTAAAATGGTCACTGTCTATAGTGGACTGCCGCGCAAAGGTGAGCCCCACATCTGATTTTTTCAAATCAACGGTCTTTGAAGTCACAAACTGAGCGTACAACCAGGCAGCCCTAGCGCGATCAACCGGGGTGGATTTCATCAGAGTCCATGAGCCCACATCTTGATAACCCACCTTGGTACCCTCACTCCAATAAGCACCATGGGGTGACGGTGCCATGCGCCATTTGGGTGTGCCATCCTCATTCATGACCGGAAGGCCGGGGACCACCATGTCGGCAGTAAAGGCGGTGTACCAGAAAATCTGCTGGGCAATATGCCCTTGCGCCGGAACTGGCCCCGCCTCACTAAACACCATGCCGGAGGCCTCGGGCGGGGCATATTTTTTGAGCCAGTCGATAGCCTTGGTAACCGCATAAACCGCAGCGGCGTCATTTGTAGCTCCACCGCGAGCGACACACGACCCCACAGGGCGGGAGTCGTCGTCGACCCTGACACCCCACTCGTCGACAGGCAGTCCGTTTGGCGCACCCTGATCACCCATACCTGCCATCGACATCCAGGCATCGGTATACCGCCAACCTAAGGAAGGGTCTTTTTTCCCGTAATCCATGCTCCCGAAAACATGCGTTGGACCTCCTAGATAACTCATATCTCGACCTGTAAAAAATGCCGCAATATCTTCATAGGCCGTCCAATTTACGGGTACGCCTAAATCGTACCCATACTCAGCCCTGAAATCGTTTCGGGTTTTGGGGTCACTAAACCAGTCCTCTCGAAACCAGTAGAGATTGGCAAACGGCTGGTCCGGAAGCTGGTACAACTTGCCATCGGGAGCGGTGGTAAAACTGGTGCCAATAAAATCCTCAAGATCCAAGCTCGGACTCGTAACCGAAGAACCCTCAGTTGCCATGAAATCGGTCAGGTTACGAACCTGCTTGTAGCGCCAGTGTGTTCCAATGAGATCTGAATCATTGACGTAGGCATCGTAAATATTCTGACCCGACTGCATTTGAAGCTGCAGTTTTTCAACCACATCACCCTCGCCAATGAGATCATGGATCAACTTGATACCCGTGATTTTAGTGAACGCAGGTGCCAAGACCTTAGCTTCATATTCATGGGTGGTCAGGGTCTCTGATGCCACCTTAATGCTCATGCCTTTGTAGGGCTCAGCTGCATCGATAAACCACTGCATTTCAGCCTCTTGTTGCGCTCGACTCAAAACCGAGGTGGTCCCTATCTCGCCATCAAGAAACTCCTTGGCCGCGTCTATCCCAGCCCAAGCCGGCAGGCTCAAAACTAGAATCGCTAATTGCGGAAAGAAGGTGAGCATTTGGCGTCTACGCATGGTTGTTCTCCAAGTCTTCTGAGACTACGAGGGTCTATACATCCTCGGTTTTTTATCAACCTGTGCCCCAGTATCAGCTAAGGCCAGCTTTCAAATTTATGCCTATACCCAGCGAAAAACCATCGCAGCGTAGAACAAGCAGATAATCAGGGCTCCCGTTAACGGCGCGCCAAAAAAGTACAGCCACGTCAAATTGATAAACGCCGACCCCAACAAGGTCAAAAACAAGCGATCACCACGGGTAGTTTCCATACCTAAAACACCGCGACGAGGTACTTCAGGAAAGCGAATAGCCAACACCGAAAACACGACTAATATCGTGCCAATGCCATAAAAGAATAATGCCACGGGAAACGTCCAGGCCATCCAGCCGCCCTGAATAAGAGGCTGAGTCCACTGCATGCCATCTGCTGTCCGTGGCACCGACAGCAGCAGCATGATTAACCCTGCGCCTAAAATGCACGCCGTGGCTCCATATATCCATCGCCAGCGCGTGTCCGTGATCAGACCCTCCCCAGGGCAAAGCCCTTGGCAATATGATGCCGAACGAAATAGATCACAAAGGCCCCGGGTATGAGCGTAAGAACTCCTGCAGCGGTTAATACGCCCCAGTCCATACCCGAGGCAGATACAGTCCGGGTCATCGTTGCAGCAATCGACTTCGCGTCAACAGCGGTCAGTGTGCGTGACAACAACAACTCCACCCAAGAGAACATGAAACAGAAAAAAGCCGCCACTCCAATACCGCTGGCAATCAGAGGCATAAATATTTTGATGAAAAACCGGCCAAAACTATAGCCATCGATATAGGCCGTCTCATCAATTTCTTTCGGCACCCCCCGCATGAACCCCTCTAAAATCCAAACCGCCAGGGGCACATTAAATAAGCAGTGAGCAAGCGCCACTGCAATATGTGTATCAAACAAACCAACGGAGGAGTAAAGCTGAAAGAATGGCAACGCAAATACCGCCGGAGGTGCCATGCGATTGCTGAGCAACCAAAAGAACAAGTGCTTGTCACCCATGAACCGGTAGCGCGAAAAGGCATAGGCAGCAGGCAAGGCCACACCAATGGATAGCAAGGTATTCATTACTACGTAAACAATTGAATTAACGTAGCCCATGTACCAACTGGCGTCGGTAAGGATTGTCACATAGTTCTGCAGCGTAAAATCGGCGGGGAACAAGGTGAAATCGGTGATGATTTCTGTATTGGTTTTAAAGCTCATACTCACCAACCAATAAATGGGCAGCAGTAAAAACCCAAGATACACCGTCATGACAATCGTCGAGCCGCGAAGACGCACTACCTTGTCTCCCCTGCATCGCGGGCAACCATGACGGTGTAAAAGACCCAGCTAATCAGCAAAATGACGAGAAAATACATTAATGAAAACGCCGCCGCCGGACCCAGATCAAACTGGCCAATCGCCATTTTTACCAAATCGATCGATAAAAATGTTGTCGAATTTCCCGGCCCGCCCCCAGTGACGACGAAGGGTTCGGTATAAATCATAAAGCTGTCAATAAACCGCAACAGCACCGCAATTAATAAGACCCCAGACATTTTTGGCAGTTCGATATAACGAAAAATATCCCAACGGCTCGCCTGATCAATCCGTGCCGCTTGGTAATAGGCATTCGGTATGGATTGCAGCCCCGCGTAACAAAGCAGCGCCACTAATGATGTCCAGTGCCAAACATCCATAATAATGAGGGTCACCCAGGCATCAAGGGGGTCATTGGTATAGTTGTAATCCACTCCCAGCGCAGTCATAGCTCTGCCCAGCAAGCCAATATCGATGCGACAGAAAATCTGCCAAATGGTTCCGACCACATTGAAAGGGATGAGCAAGGGTAGCGCCATGAGAACCAGACACAGGCTCGCCCAAAACCCCTTTTTAGGCATATTGAGTGCAACAAAAATCCCTAGCGGCACCTCAATCGCAAGAATAGTTCCCGTAAACACCATCTGACGCCCCAAAGCTGCATGAAGGCGTTCCGAGCGCACCATCTCTTCAAACCAGCCCAAGCCATTCCAAAAAAATTGGTTGTTGCCAAAGGTGTCATTAAACGCGTAGTTCACAACGGTCATGAGCGGGATTACCGCTGAAAAAGCAACCAGTGCCAAAACCGGCAACACCAGCAACCATGCCCTATTGTTTTGGACCTTAGCCATTAAAGCGCCTCGCCTTGAACACGCCAGTCATCAACAAAAATATTGATCTTATCGGGCATAAATCGTACTCGCGCCATGGTGTTATCGAAAAACTGCCCCTCGGGGACACTCACTGAGATCGGGGAGTTTGCCAGTTCGGCATGCACAATACGTCGTCGACCCACATCTTCAACGTGTTTGACAACAACGGGCAAACCTTCATCTGCAGAGAATTGAATATATTCGGGTCGGATACCTATCTGGGTGAAACCAGACGCTGTGCGGTAGCTCGCCCCAAGGGGAAAACACTGGCCATTGATAACACCCCTGCTTCCCTCAATTTTTGCCTCGAGAAAATTCATTCCCGGTGACCCAATAAAATGTCCGACAAAGGTGTGCGCCGGTGTTTCAAACAGTGATTCCGGAGTGCCCGTTTGTAGCACACGGCCCTCGTGCATCATGACCACCGTATCGGCGAAGGTCAGCGCTTCGACCTGATCGTGAGTCACATAAATCATGGTATGTCTGAGCTCACGGTGCAGAGATTTAAGCTGTGTGCGCAGCTCCCACTTCAGTTGCGGATCGATAACGGTCAAAGGCTCGTCAAACAAAATTGCATTCACCGACTCTCGAACCATGCCCCGTGCCAGACTGATTTTTTGCTTGGCGTCAGCAGGGAGACCCCGGGCCTTTCGATCTAAGATATCCCCTAAACCCATCATTTCAGCGATCAGCGCTACTCGCGCCTGAATTGCAGCTCTTGCAAGCCCACGATTTTTTAAGGGAAATGCTAGGTTTTCTCTAACCGTCATGGTGTCGTAAACCACGGGAAATTGAAAAACCTGCGCAATATTACGCTTCTCTGCAGGTGACTCAGTCATGTCGACGCCATCGAATAAGACACGGCCCCGTGACGGTGTGATCAACCCTGAGATAATATTCAGTAGCGTTGTTTTACCGCACCCTGAAGGGCCCAATAGCGCATAGGCGCCACCGTCTTGCCAAACGTGGTTCAGGGTTTTTAATGCAAAATCTCCCGTCTCTGCCCCATTGTGGACATAGCTGTGTGCCAGATCAGAAAGCGTAATCTGTGCCATAGGGCCCCTTAGACCGCGTTATCGCCACAGGCAACTAAACATCCTGTGAGGTCAAATAAATAGAGATGTGCGCCATCGAGCCAGATATCAACTTGTTTCCCTTGAGTCATAACATGAGTACCTGAAGCCACAGCAACCCAAGTGGTCTCTCCATAACGCAGATGCAGAAAGGTCTCAGATCCTGTGACCTCACTGGCGACCAGAGTACATTGCAAATGAAGGGGCGGTGAACCCGGCTGAGACACCTCGTGCTGCTGAAGTTTTATATGATGTGCACGAAACCCCAGAGTGTAGGTTGCATCAGAAAGCGCAGCCGACTGTTTCCGGAGTCCCAGCGATGCTCCACCATTTAAGGACAGCGAATCACCCGCCTTTTTGCCCTGAATAAAATTCATGGGCGGGTCAGAAAAAACCTGAGCCGTCGTCAGGGTTTGTGGCTTGCGGTACACCGATAACGTGGGACCAAACTGCGTAACTTGCCCTTCCCAAAGCGTTGCGGTGTTGCCACCTAGCAGTAGCGCTTCCTCAGGCTCTGTTGTGGCATAAACAAAAATAGAGCCCGCTTGCTCAAAAATCCGGGGGATTTCCACGCGTAATTCTTCACGTAATTTGTAGTCTAGGTTAGCCAGCGGTTCGTCCAACAAAACCAGCGCAGCCTTTTTAACCAATGCCCGCGCTAAAGCGCAGCGCTGCTGCTGCCCACCCGACAACGCCAGAGGTTTACGTTGCAGAACCGGAGTTAGCTTGAGCATCTCTGCCGTAGAGCGCACTGCACGATCCACTTCTTTTCTAGACTGACCTTTCAGCCGTAAAGGCGAAGCGATATTGTCAAAGACCGTCATGCCCGGATAGTTAATGAACTCTTGGTAAACCATTGCCACATTGCGCGCTTGCACAGGCTCGTTGGTCACATCACGACCTGACGAAAAGATGCGTCCAGTGCTGGGCCTATCTAGACCCGCCATCAGCCGCATTAACGACGTTTTGCCAGACGATGTAGGGCCCAGTAGTACGTTCATGGTCCCTTTTTCGAGGACAAGGTCTGTGGGCGCAATATGCTGCTGCCCATCGACGACTTGTGACACACCCTGTAATTCCAGTGACATTATTTTTCCCGCTGTCTGCATCCCGGGCCCAGCCTTCTCCCCGACGCAAAATGACAGACTTCAAACACCTGTGTTCACCCAAGGTTTATCAAGCGCAAAGAATAGCCCCTTGGTTAAGGTCTGCCCCTTAGTGAAGATCCGCCCATTGCGCAACGCCACCAACGCCAAACGATCTTCATCACATTGAGTGACCCAAGTGGCTTCATTTTGCTGAAACTTTTGCGATGCGGCAGTGTACGCTGTGAAAGTGATGTCACTCAATATAGGCTGCCGCTAGGAACCCGCGTATATTGACACCGGCCGTACGAAACCCATGGCGCTGGAGTTTGCCGGGAAACTCAATCAAACGCTCCAGGGCCACAGTGCACTAATCTAGAAAGTAAAAATTAAAAAATAGAAAGCGCGACCCAATCTGACGCAAATACAAAGCTCAACCCGAGTACTGGAGAGAAACAATGAGCCAACATTCTATGATTCTGGTATCTCAGATAGATCGAGTGTGCACCATCACGCTGAATCGACCCGATGATCTCAACCCACTGTCTTGGCAGGTACTCAACGAGATAAAAACCGTTCTGGATGACGCGCTTCACAACGAAGCTATTGGCGTGATTGTCATAGAGGCAGCGGGTAAAGCCTTTTCTACCGGATACGACCTGCGCGAGGAGCATTGGATCACCTCACAATACCCTGCCAATTTTCCTGACCATGTTGATATTCGGAAAGACCGAGATGACGTGCACACTATCGTCGATTACTGGATGAAAATGTGGCGCTATCCAAAACCTATCATTGCCAAAGTACAAGGCGACTGCCTCTCGGGTGCGGGAGAACTGTTAGGGGTTTGTGATTTAGCGGTCGTTAGTGAGCGCGCGCGGTTTGGGCATCCCGCGGGTAGAGATTTAGGCATTCCACCATCAATTATGTTTTGGCCCATGCTCATTGGCTATCGAAAAACAAAGGAGCTGCTTTACACATCCAGACTTATCAACGCGCATGAAGCGGAGAAAATTGGTCTGGTCAATGAAGTCGTACCCCACGAAGATCTGGATGCGCGGGTTGCCCTGCTCGCTGCGCACATTGCGCGAGCACCATCCGACAACTTATCCATTCTGAAAGAGGTCTCCAACACTTGGTTTGAAAACATGGGCATGGAGCCTTCTGTGCGTCGAGGCGCCGATCTCGATGCGATTTACCACCAGTTCGACAGCTTTAAGGATTTCTTTAGAACCCTACGAAAAGAGGGTGTAAAAGCCGCGTTTAAGAAACGGCGTGATTTGTACGGGTGATTCATGAAATATTACGGTCACTCGCTGGGCAGGACAGCTTAAACAAAATAGTGCCCCGTCTACGCGCCATGAATCGTATTTAAATGGTTGGGCCAGCCCGTTGATTAAGGGCTGCATGTTAAAGCTACTTTGAGGGAAAACGATGGATCTTCCAGTCGGCACCAGTTACGAAGAGATTTGTGAAAAGTTCTCTTGGGATATTCCTACACATTTCAATATTGCCGATGCGGTCTGCGATCGCTGGGCTGACGACCCCAATCGTATCGCCATTACTCACGAGTCTTTAGACGGTGGCGTTATTGACTATAGCTTTACTCAGATAAAAGCCTACTCAAATCAATTGGCCAACCTATTTGGCGAGCTAGGGCTGCAGGCTGGCGATCGAGTACTGGTGATGCTCACGCAATCACCCGAGTGTGCCATCTCCCACATTGGCTGCTTCAAAGCCGGTATCGTCTCTTGCTTGGCGTCCGTTTTGTTTGGTCCTGATGCGATTAAACATCGGTTAGTGGGGAGTGACGCTAAAGTCTGCATTACCAATCGAGCCAATCTCGGCAAGATTACTGAAATCAGGGATCACTGTCCGTCCCTTGAGCACATTATTGTCACCGATGACACCGGCTCAAGTGAGGCCATGCCTTTCTGGAAGACTCTAAGTAACCAGCCGGAAAGTTTCTGCAACATAGTGACGCGAGCAGAAGACACGGCGTGGATAAGCTACACCTCGGGTACTACAGGCCAACCCAAGGGCGTGCTCATGCCTCATCGACTACTGCTGGGTAATAAGCCCTTATTTGAGTACTACTACGACTACGGACCCAAAGAACATGATGTGCTGTGGTCGCCTGCCGACTGGGCTTGGATTGCAGGGCTCATTAATATTCTGCTCATCGGATGGTATTCAGGTTGTCGCGTTGTTTCGACCGATATGCAGGGCTTCAACGCCCAAGACGCCTTTCGGATTTTAGCCCAGCACAACATTACCGTTTCTTTACTCACCCCGACAGTGCTTAAACTCATGCGCCAGGTAGACGGAGAGGTTGCACAAGATATTGACCTGCGGGTTGTTTTAAGTGGCGGTGAGGCTGTGGGCAAGGAGCTGGCACTTTGGGCAGATAAACGCTTTGGCCTAACAATAAGCGAAGGCTTTGGTCAGACTGAGTGCAATGGCATGATTGGCACCAACCCCCGGCTTATGGAGGTTCGCCATGGATCATTGGGTAAAGCTATGCCCGGCTCTATTTGTGCGATTGTTGATGATAATGGCGAAGAAGTTGAAACCGGAACAAAGGGTAATATCGCCATCATGCGTCCGCACCCAGCCATGTTCTCCGGCTATCTTGATAATCCGGAGGCGTCGGCTGCCAAGTTTGTTGGCGATTGGATGATTACCGGAGACCTCGGCGAGCAAGACGAAGACGGCTACCTGTGGTTTCACGGGCGAATCGACGATGTGATTACCAGTTCCGGCTATCGTATTGGCCCCACTGAAATCGAAGACTGTTTACTGAAAAGCGATGCTGTACAACTGGCGGCCGTCATTGGTGTTCCCGATGAGCAGCGCACAGAACTCGTCAAAGCCTTTGTCGTTCTAGCCGAGGGATTTGAGCCCGATGAAGCCCTTGCGGAGTCGCTGAAACAGCTGGTTAGACAACACCTCGCGAAGCACGAGGTACCCCGACTGATTGAGTTTGTGACGGCACTACCCATGACAACAACTGGGAAAATTATGCGGCGAGCGCTACGGGACCAGGAGATCGCAACGCTACAAAAATAGTACTAATCCACCCGAGGGAATCTGGCTTGGTATGACGCTCAGGAGCTTGGCCGAATCACTGCATTGAACGGGGCTGCTGACATTCAGCAAGGTGTCATAACAACGCTAAGGCCTAGAAGCGCTCCCAGGCTCCGGGCACAAAACAAGCACGGATAAAGTAAGGCCCGGGGGCGTGTT
>QXYP01000155.1 GCA_009886815.1 Halieaceae bacterium | reverse complement strand
TAGCGCTGTGGTCCAGCTGATAAGTTCCATCGGGAGCGGTAACCTTTCTAAAAGGTGCGTTAAAACTTCTCGCAAAACTGAGCACCTTAATAAAGTCTCCGGTCACACCCGTAAACGTAGGGTCAAAATACGGGATGTACCCCGCGAGCACCTCAGGTGTATCCCTTGCCGGATCAACCGTTACCATAACGACTTGGGTATCGGCCGCCTCAGTGGTTTCCAGCTCTTTCTTCAGCGTTGCTAAGAACGACAATGTCGTGGGGCAAATATCAGGACAGTGGGTAAACCCAAAAAACAGGAGTGTCCAATGGCCTTTTAAGTTTTCCTTGGTGAAGGGTGCACCCCGTTGATCAATCAGGGTAAAGCCACCGGGATCTCTCGGCGTATCAAAGACATACAACCCATTAATTTGCATCTCGGTCAGAGTCATAACTCTGGGCTGTTGAATCCGATTGACAAAACTCACCAAAATAACCGCGATAAAAAGCAAAATTCCCGCAACGGTAAGCCAAACTCGGGTTTTTGTAGCCAATGCCAAAATAGAGGACTCCGCAATTTTTGCCGGGTTAAATCATTAACCCCAGTAACCAGTGGTCAACCAGCATGATGATAAACAGCGCTAAAAGGTAGGTAATCGAATACTGAAAGGTTTTCATGGGCGCATTAGCGTTCTTACCACGCATAATCTCGATCGACCAGTACAAGAAAATAACCCCAAGTACCACGGCCCCGGCCAAATAAATGGGCCCACTCATGTGGGTAGCAAAGGGCATAAGCGTAATCAGAAACATAATAATGGTGTAGAGCAAAATATGCAGTGCTGTAAATCCGACACCATGAGTGACTGGCAACATAGGAATACCGACGGAGGCATACTCTTCGCGACGATGTATTGCCAGGGCCCAAAAATGTGGGGGCGTCCAGGCAAAAATAATTAAAACCAAGAGCAGCGCATGGCCATGTATTTCTCCGGTGACCGCAGTCCAGCCCAGCAATGGTGGCGCAGCACCCGCCAAACCCCCAATCACAATGTTTTGAGGCGTCGCCCGCTTTAAAAACATGGTGTAAATGAAGGCATAACCAATAAGACTGGCCACCGTCAGTACAGCGGTCAACACATTGACCCAGACCACGAGAACCCAAACCCCCAGTAAAGCCAGTGCCGCCGCGAAAAGAATCGCGTCGCGCTGGGTTATACGTCCCGTTGCCACCGGGCGCGTCTGGGTCCTTGCCATCTGCTGATCAATCCGTTCATCGACGATGTGATTAATGGCTGCAGCGGCGCCCGCACACAGCGCAATACCCAGATTGCCAAGCACCAACGGTTGCCAGGGTACCCAACCCGGGACAGCCATACACATGCCAATCAATGCCGTAACGATCATCAGTGCAACCACCCGGGGCTTGGTCAGCTCGAGATAGTCCTGCCACAGTGGCGTTAAAGGGGCTGTTGATTCAGACATCATCAACCTCCCGAATTTTTGAGGAGAAATTTAAGATCCGCAATGATCGCCTTGTAACCTAGGTCATCCTGAAAATGCATCATTATCCAGCCGGCAGGGTCGACGAGATACCAACCCCCTCCCTGCTCTGCACCTTGTTGCGGTGCGAATTCAGAAAAAAGCTCCTCAAACACTTCTGGCGTTGTATTGAGTGCCGCCATGCCCGCATGCCCTGCGGAGAGATACTCCAATACCGTCCCAGACTCAAAGTCAGCGGGCCACCCCTCAGGTTTAGGGACTGTGGTGACCATCGATACACCCGCACTCGCATGATCTGCAATAAAGACACGCCGCACCCGGTTAAACTCTCGGCCCAAGGCAATGTGTATCTGACGGGTAAACCAAATGCGGCGCTCGCAAGCAGCGTCGCAGGTCGGCCCAGCACTCGCCACCACCAAGGTCCAACGGGGCTCAAGGTCGTCCCAGCGAAAAGGGCGGCCGGCATCATCGCTAAACTCGACTTGCTGCAGCTCACGAGGGGGTGAAATCAAAGTGCCATTATTGGCTGTGCCTATCGCACCCACAAGATTCAGATCGCCCTCGACCACAAAATACCAAAGCCAAGAAGCCGCAAGCATCATGGTCAATGGAATACCCGCAATGAGCAATAGAACAGCGCGACCCTGCCCCGGCTTTTCAGACTGTGACGTCATAGTGTTTCCTCAGAATTACGGGCGGGCCTTACCACCACGTAAGAGACTCAGCAGGTTAGAGCTACGCAGCATAAAAGCGAGCAGCAAAACTCCCGCCATGGTAAACCATTGAACCGCATAACCGGTGTGCTTCTCGGGGGATTGATTAATAACCGCCCAATTTGCGGAAAACGCTAAGGGGTCTTCAGAAGCAATACGCACCAGCACCGACAGCACGGGCTCGTTTATCCGCTGAGATAGCGCTGGGGCAAAGCTGGCTGCATCGTAATCTTGTACTACCGCAGGAAAATCTGCCGGCGGGGCTTGTGGCTCTAATAAATAAGCGGCGCTGGTGGGAATATAAATCCGGCCCGCAAGCTGAACCGCGCCTTCGCTTAGATTGGGCTCAGGTACACTGCGACGGGCAGAATCCCCAGCTATCCAGCCGAAATTGACCGGCACACGCCCTTCTTCGGTCGCTATCAATGCCACCACCTCGTAACCAAAGCGGCCATTGTTGATGCGATTATCGATCAGCACATAATCTTTTGGGTTCAGGTATCCCGCAACGGACACCTTGCGATCGGCTAGCTGTGTCAACTCCGATGCAGGCAATGCAGTCTGGGCAGGCAGTTGAAACAGCTCACGGTGGGAGAGTGCTACCATGTCTTGTCGCTGGGCGTTGCGAAGCGCCAACTCTCGTTTTTCCTCAGCGCGATCCAGTTGCCAGAACCCCAGATAAAGCAATCCGGGAAACAGCAGCAACGTAAACACTGTTAAACGCCATTCGAACAAAAGCTCCAATGGTCCCAATACAATTTGATGTAAGCGAGCGGTCACTACCGTTCAATACCCTGAGGACACTGCGGTGCTAAAAATATTAATCATCTTACTTATGCTGGCTTTGGTCATTAGTCTGGGTTCCGGACTTTATTTTCTGATGGTAGACCAAGGAAATCTCGAGAAAAAACGTTTGTTCACGTCATTGGGCATACGCCTGGGCTTGGCAACCGCCCTCATCATCACCATTATATTTGGCGTGGCCACCGGGCAGCTGGGCAATAGGAACCCCTGGGATGCCGGCACAATTGAGCGAGATGAACAACCAATTGAGCGTTAGGGTGAATCATAAGCGCCTCACCTAACGCTCAGTATTGAGCGTGCTACGGTTACAAGATGTAGACAAACAGGAAGAGAAACACCCAAACCACGTCCACAAAGTGCCAATACCAGCTAGAAGCCTCGAATCCAAAGTGGTCAGAAGCCGTAAAGTGATGGCCTCTTACGGAACGGAGCAGCTGAATCAACAGCATTGTCATACCCATGAAAACGTGGAAACCGTGGAAACCCGTCAGCATAAAGAAGGTTGACCCGTAAATTCCAGAGTTCAACGTAAGGCCGAATAGGGCATAAGCCTCGTAATATTCTGCGGCTTGCAGTCCCACGAAGATAATGCCCAGCGCGACGGTAATGCCCAGCCAAAGATTGAACTTGCTACGTTGATCTTTTAACAGGGCCGT
>QXYP01000154.1 GCA_009886815.1 Halieaceae bacterium | reverse complement strand
AAAGGGGGAACCCTGGGTGACCATGCACGCGTCGTTTAAGTTGCGACGATTTAGGCCAGGGATTGGGGTAAAGCAGGTAGTGATGAGCCACCTTCATATTGCTGCTCTTGAGTAACTGCCAGAAGGGTTCACACTCGGCGCGCAGCAGCAGGTATTGATCGGAGGCGTCGGCGTGTTTGGTCAGCCGATGAGTAGATTTATCAAGACCAATAACGGCAGCATCACCATGCTGCTCTGCTAAGCGTTTGGTGCTCATACCTGTACCGCAAAAGGAGTCGAGGACTAGGGGTGGGTTACCACGTTCAGCGAGCCAATCCATGGCATAGTCAAAGGATTTTTGTGTGTGTTCGGGTATGGGTTTGCGCCAGCGCGTCCCGCAGTGTTTAGTCACCAGCGCCTCGAGATCGGGGTGTGGGGCCTGCTGATCGCTCTGCACAGGTGGCAGCTTAATTTGCGTGTCTTCATTCACCTTGCCATCATACCGCGCTTGCAATGGGAGTTTTTAATTATGCGCGCAGATTTGCGCCCCTACTGGGTGAAAAAAGCTTGGCTGAATTGTCGCGAGGCCTGGATAGATTATTTTTTACGCCCACGCTGTGCCTCGCTGGGTGCCTGTCCCAACATTATGAATCCCTGGTGGGTCGATATTGCGGGTAATAACATTCACATTGGGCATTCGTTTACTGCGGTTGGCGAGGCCGCCCAGCGCATTAAAATTGGCGTTTGGGGCCGAGCTCAGGGAGAAGGAAAAATCACGATTGGCAATGGCGTGTTGCTCAGCCCCGGCGTGCGTATTGCGTGCAGCGACGAGGTAACCATTGGGCACGGTGTCATGATGGCCAATGGCGCCTACGTCACGGATTCCGATTGGCACGGGCTTTATGATCGCGTGGCTAGATCAGAGCGGGTTACCCCGGTGCACCTTGGCGATAACGTTTGGTTGGGCGACGGGGCCAAGGTGCTTAAGGGCGTGACGATTGGGGAAAATAGTGTTGTGGCGGCGGGTGCAGTGGTCACGCGTGATGTGCCGGCAAATGTGATCGTCGCGGGCAATCCAGCCCAGGTGGTGAAAGCGCTTGATCAAGCAGCTCCTAGGCGCACCCGTGCAGATCTATATAAAGACCCATACGCAACGGCTGACTTTTACGATGCTGTCGATAAAGACGTGCTGTCTGAAAACACGTTTTTTTATTGGGTTTGGAGCTGTATTTACCCGGCTGCGCGCCGGGAAAAATAACCGATTACAGCAGTCGCAAGGGGGGCTCATTCATGGCCGCCATTTGTTCTCGTAACTCAAGAATATGATCACCCCAGAAGCGCTCCTGTCCAAACCAAGGAAAGGCTCTCGGGAAGGCCGGATCGTCCCAGCGCCGCCCAAGCCAGGCTGCATGGTGCATGATTCGCAGTGTCCGTAGGGCTTCTACCCAGCGCAGCTGTCTAGGGTCAAAGTCATGAAACTCCTCGTAGCCTGCAATTAACTCTGCCAGCTGTTGCTCTCGGTGGTGGCGTTCGCCATTTAAAAACATCCAGAGATCTTGAATGGCAGGTCCCGAGATACAGTCATCGAGGTCGACGAAGTGTGCCGTGTCGTCTCGCCACAAAATGTTGCCGCAGTGGCAATCACCATGGATGCGCTGCAAATCAGACGGCGTCATGCCCGACAGCAGTTCTCGCGCCGCCTGTTCACAGTCATGGGCTAGGGTGCTGTAGGCCTCCTGCAGGTCTCGCGGAATAAAGTGCTCGCTGAGAAACTGGCGACTAGCCGTTGCCATACGATCGAGATCGATTTTAATGCGATGCTCAAAAGGCTTTGCGGCGCCAACCCGATGAATACGCCCCAGTACATTACCCAATTGGTACAAGTGGTCGAGATTATCGAGCTCCGGGGGATGACCTCCGCGGCGCTTGAACACGGTGAAACGCTGACCTAAGGCTTTATGCAGGGTTTCGCCGTTTGTGATTTCAGGTGCTACGACAGAAATATCGTGCTCGACGAGCTCTAAAGCAAATCGATGCTCCTCGAGAATCTGTGCGTCAGACCAGCGTTCCGCTCGATAGAATTTAACAATGACCGGGACTTCATCCTCGATACCGACCTGGTAAACCCGGTTTTCATAGGAGTTCAGGCCAATAAGTCGCAAGTCGCACCGGTAACCTACGGTCTCGACGCAATCGACAACGGCATCGGGGGTCAGTGCATCGTAGGGATGTGACATGGCATTAAGGACATCGCAAATACCCAGCATAACCCAGTCGTTAGGTTTAGCGGGTATTCACCCCTTGGATTTGTGGTGCTCGCGCTAAGCACCACGCGTCGATGCGCGCTGCACCTGCTTTTGCCAAAGTCTCAGCGACCGCTTCTAGTGTGGCCCCTGTGGTGATGACATCATCAACAATGAGAATGGACTGCCCGCTCAAGCACTTTTTTGTGGTGTAACGCCCTTGGCTATTGATAATGCGTTGGGCTCGATCCATGTGATGCTGGGCCTTGGCTCTGGAGCTAGCCGAGAGGCAATCGGCTACGGGCGGTGATCCGCGATGGTGCCGCCCAAGCTCCTTGCTCAGAACTTGCGCCAGCAGCTTACTTTGGTTGTAGCCACGAACCCAACGACCTCGCCAATGCATAGGTACCGGTACCAGAGCATGGTAGCGCCGGGTAATAGGTGCCGCTTTCAGGCCGAGTTGTACCAGAAGGTGGCTAAGCTCTACGGCGCCATGGAATTTCCAGCGATGAATGAGGTCTCGGGTTACGCCGCTGTACTCCAGCCCAGCCAGTACAAAGCGCAATACCGTGGTGCGCCGGCAATGCCCGGTTAGGGCGGTCCCCGGTTGGCCGCAGCGTTGGCAAGCCCAAGGGTTGCGACGAATTGAATATAGGCAGCTGCTACACAGTAAATCTGCAGGCTCACAGGCGATATGGCAAGTCAGGCAGTGACTGGGCAAAAAGTCCTGTTGAAGCGTTTGCGCTAATTGATGCAGCCACATTGGCGCGATCCTCGCTGAAAAATCTGAGAATGCACCGTAGCCTGCGCTGATAGAACATCCCGTCCATTCATGCCTGACTTTTGCTAGGATTAGAGTTGGTCCCAGAACAAGGCGAGTCACATGACCGAGTCGATGCACGCATCAAAATCCGAGGACCCCGACAATAACGAACGGCGCCTCTATCCCGAGGATCAGGCGAAGGTCGATACCTTTTTAAAATCGGGTGTTAACTCGGTAGAGCGTAAGCCCTTCAGGCCAATCATCATGATCTTATTGTTGATTGCGGTGGTTACCGGATTTAGCCTGCTGAGTCAGGGCATCGCGCTCTGGGCCGGTATTTACTGAGGTTTATTACTGTCGGTTTCAAAGTAACGCAGCAAATGTTTTCCTACTCGGTGTGTGGCGCAGCCTGGTAGCGCACTTCCTTCGGGAGGAAGGGGTCGGAGGTTCGAATCCTCTCACACCGACCATTTTTTAGTCATTTAAAATAATGCTCCATGCATACGAATGGTGTGTGCCGCACGGTAGTACCACCGTTGTCTCTGAATAGCGTGTTTCTGCGTCGTTAGCTGCGCAAATTAGCGAATCCCGACTTTAAAGGGATGCCTCCAAATTCAAGGGCGGGGGGGCAGCGATCGGATCGTCAACTGGCCGCTCGATGACGATGAGTTCGCGGCCATCTAGAATTTATGGGAAGAAGATCGTAACGACTCAGTCCGGCTTTGCCAAAGTCCACCGATGAACGCCATTTCAAAGCGGCGCCAGCTACCAAGTGATTAGGGGGTGTCGGCAAATTAGTTCCCCATATTCGATAATCTGATGAGGGATACTACGTTTACGATGGTGGCTTTGTAGCTC
>QXYP01000153.1:12973-13096 GCA_009886815.1 Halieaceae bacterium | reverse complement strand
GTTCCTCAGGATGAGGTTGATTTGGCCAGTCTTAAAACGATTTTATCGACAGGTTCGCCGCTGTCTCACGAAAGCTTTCGTTACGTTTATAAAGAATTCAAAGCTGATATTTGTTTGTCATCA
>QXYP01000153.1:0-12963 GCA_009886815.1 Halieaceae bacterium | reverse complement strand
TTCTTCCAGTGCACGTTGGGGAAATTCAGGCGCCGGGTCTTGGCATGGCGGTGGAGATCTGGAGCGATGTTGGCGAACCGCTTTTGGAAGGGAAGGGTGAGTTGGTGTGTACGAAGCCCTTTCCCAGCATGCCAATTGGGTTTTGGAATGATACCGATGGTGAACTGTATCGTCAGGCTTACTTTAATCACTGGGCCAATGTCTGGGCGCATGGTGACTATGGTGAAGTCACGCCTTCAAAGGGTTACATCATTCATGGCCGCTCAGATGCTGTTTTGAATCCGGGTGGTGTGCGCATCGGAACGGCAGAAATTTATCGGCAGGTCGAGCGGCTGGAGGAGGTGCAGGAGAGCATTGTGGTGGGCCAAGAGTGGGACAACGACGTCCGTGTGGTTCTCTTTGTTGTGCTGACGTCGGGTACCGTACTCAGCGACAACCTTCGTGCTCGCATTGCTAACGCCATTCGCGAGAACACCACGCCTAGACATGTTCCGGCGAAGATTCTTGAGGTGCCTGATATTCCACGAACATTGAGTGGGAAAATTGTAGAGCTTGCGGTGCGTAATGCGATCCATGGGCAACCGATTAAAAATACCGATGCGCTCGCCAACCCAGAGGCCCTGGAGGCCTTCAAAGGTCGCCAGGAACTCCGTACCTAAAGAACTCTGGCGATCTTGAGTTTATTTTTCTGGCACAGGCCTAGCGTTAATGCTTGACCCGCAAATGGCCTCCTTTTCAGGCGGCTCTCAGTGCTTGTCCCAAAGTGTCTCGCCCCAATGCCTCCTGGGGTTCACCATTGGCCCAGGCCAAAACGCCTTTAATAAACACCGATGCGACAATACCCTTGGGGCGATTGACCATCTGCTTGTGATCAAAAATCTCTCGGTGTTCCAGTACGCGTGTTTGATCGGGCTCCCAGTTATCGAGGGCTTTGGGATTGAGCAAAACCATATCAGCACGTGCGCCAATGGCTAGGGAGCCGGCGTCTAGACCAAACACGGTGGCAGGCTCTTTGGTTAGGCGATAAACCATTCGAGCCACCGTCGCTTCGTCACGTTCCTTTGCCAATTTTAGTGACATGAGGTTGCTGTCGAAGAACGCCATGTTGGTAATGTGGGCGCCAGAATCATTAAATCCGGGTAGTGCCTGATCATCCAGCAAATAGTCGAGGGTGGCCTTGTTCCCGGCGTTGGCAATGTCGGCATAGAATCGGAACGTTTTATCGTAGCGACGCATCATGTGCAGCATAAAGTCTGCATCGTCGCGGAGAATTGCGGGAAATTCTTCAAAAGCCGTTTGCTCCGCGCGTGATCTTGCTGCGGTCTCATCTCCGGCCTTAAAGCGCTGTACCCGCTCCATTACCTGAGCCATTGACTCGCCATCCCAGTGGCTTATGGGGGCACCGTCAAATATCAGTTTATGCCCATCGCGAATTACGAGGCTATCAGGAAAGCCGTGTCGGGTTTTCCAGCTGGCAAAATCACCCCCGGTGCGACCGTGCATCCACTCTTTGCGAAACAACGCGACCCAGTCGGGGTCGTGCATCAGCTTTTGCCGCCCCTCGACATCATCGTACTCTCGAGCGATTAGCTGTGACGTTGCCGTCATTTCTTCAAACAGGGGGCTAACGATGCCGTCCGACCAAACCCTAAAGTTTGTGCCTAGCGCTTGAAAGTGCAGCTTGCCTTTAAATAACCAAGTATTCAGAAGGCGGGCGACTTTAAGGAAAAGGCGTCCCGATTTAGGTGCTGCGGTCATCTCCATCGCAGAGAGCGCTGAGGTTTTCAGAGGCTTGCCAAACAGTCGTCCGCTGGTCAAAGAAAAATAGAATAGGGCCATTAAGCGATTTTCAAGGATAGGTGTGGTCTGCCAGACACGATCGTACTTGCGCACCACCTTTAAGAGCCGACGCAGCTCCCGAAAACTGGCAAATTGCGTGGGAATACGCTTGGCCGTATTGGGATCATTCGACAAGTAATGAAACGGTAGCCCATCGGTACTTAAACCCATATAGCCCTGCTGCATTGCCGTCTCGAGTAGCGCTTCCATTTGCACCAGTTCGGCCTCAGTCGGTGCTCGACTGACGCTGTCTTTAAGGCCCATGACCTCAATTCTTAGCATGGAGTGGGGGACAAAGGTGGCGATATTGGGGCCCAGAGGCAGGTCTTTAAAGTGATCCATGTAATCACCCGTATTATCCCAAGTGATTTTCTCGGTCACTTTGCGTAAGACGGCTTTTGGAATATTTTCAACGCGAGTGAAGCAGTCAACAATGGGTTCCTGATCGCCAGTCTTTTGGCTGCCAAAGCTAGTGCCGAGACTGCAATTACCCACGACCACGGTGGTGGTGCCATGTCGAACGACTTCTGGTAAAGCCGGCTCCACATCGACTTCAAGATCGAGGTGAGTGTGAATGTCCAGCAAGCCGGGTAGTAGCCACTGCCCCGAGGCTTCAACGACGGCCTCGGCATGACCCGCAGGCAGGTTTTCGCCCCTTGCGACAACTTTACCTTCCCGAACTGCCACATCCTGAATCGCCGGCAGGTCGCCGCTACCATCGAAAAATGTTGCGCCTTTGATCAAGAGATCCCATGTGCTTGCCACTGTTGTTGCCCCCAGTATGGTCTTTGGCTTTGTTGAGCCGTGGAAGCCAATTTTAGCTCAGTTAGGCCAAGACTGCCCTTGCAGTTTTACCCGTGCTTCCAAGGGTGATTTATGCCTACTTTTGTCTGGCACAGATACGCTGTTTTCAGGGAGTGAGCCTTAGGGGGTTGCCAGCTTATTCGCCAAGAAACCTCAGCCGAGGCGAGAAGCAGCAGTATTGGCGTTAGGAACTCGCTTGTGAGCGACATTTTGAGTCAAAAAAACGACGTCAATGTAACGGGATTATGCACAGTCCAGCGCTGCAAAGTCTTTCTCTAAATCAAAGCTTGGAGCAGCGTGCAGCATAGAAAGGCTGTTTTTTCCGCGATTAACGCTAGAAACGGTCTTTTGCGACCGCAGCGCTTGTGCCGTGGTTAAAGAGGGTCAGGTTGTGGTTTGGGCATACCGTTATAACAAACTGTGATTAGGGTCATTGCTATGGCGAATAATGTCTCCAATAATGCCGGGGTGCGCAGGTCTTGGGGCGATTTCTGCGCATAGGCCCCTCGGTCATTTAGAGGGGCATTTCACGGTTATCTCTAGGCCCTAGAACGTTAGGGGCGCTTTGACGATGGATAAAAAGTATAAGACCCATACTCGAGCCGAAACCTGCCTGACAGGGCGGCTTTAGCCGCCCTTTGAACTCACGAACAAGCTCGGACGATTCGAGCGGTTTACCAATAAACATGTTGAAGGAATTTTGAACCATGCCTAGTGATATTGATATTGCCCAGGCGGCAACCCCGCAGCCCATCGCTGACATTGCGACAGGTTTGTCTATACCTGAAGAGGCCCTGGAGCCTTATGGTCGCACCAAGGGTAAAGTCAATTTAAATTGGTTATTGGAGCAGCCTATAAAGTCTTCGGCACGGATGATTTTGGTCACCGCGATCAGTCCAACGCCATCAGGCGAAGGGAAAACCACCACGACCGTGGGCCTAGGCGATGCGCTAAGGCACATTGGTAAGGACGCAATGATCTGCCTACGGGAGCCGTCCTTAGGGCCGGTGTTTGGTATGAAGGGCGGTGCGGCGGGCGGTGGCTACGCTCAGGTGATTCCTATGGAAGACATTAACCTGCACTTCAACGGTGACCTGCACGCCATTGGCGTCGCTAACAATCTGCTCTCTGCGCTGCTGGATAATCATATCCATCACGGTAACGCGCTGGGTATCGATGTGCGCCGCGTTACCTGGAAACGGGTGCTGGACATGAACGATCGGGCTTTGAGAGATATCACGGTAGCCATGGGCGGTGTTGGTAACGGTTACCCAAGACAAGATGGTTTTGACATTGTGGTGGCCTCAGAAATTATGGCGATTTTTTGTCTTGCCACTGATTTAGCCGATCTTAAGGCGCGCATTGGTCGCATCGTCGTGGCTTACACCCGGGATAAAACCCCCATTCGAGCGTCTGATCTAAAGGCAGAGGGCGCACTGACAGCGGTTCTCAAAGATGCGCTGGCGCCAAACTTGGTGCAGACCCTAGAAGGCACCCCTGCATTTGTGCACGGTGGCCCTTTTGCCAATATTGCCCACGGCTGTAATAGCGTGATTGCGACAACCGGTGCTTTGCGTTTAGCTGACTATGTCGTTACCGAGGCGGGCTTTGGCGCCGACTTGGGTGCTGAGAAATTTATCGACATCAAATGCCGTTCGGCGAATCTCCGGCCCTCCGTGGCTGTGCTGGTGGCTACCATCAGGGCTCTCAAGTTTCACGGCGGTGTCGCTAAAGAGGACCTCAATGGGGAAAATCTTGAGGCACTTGCGTCGGGCATGGTCAACCTTGAGCGTCATGTTAAAAATATTCGTGACAATTACGGGGTTACACCGATTGTCTCGATTAATCAGTTTGTCAGTGATACCGATGCAGAGTTGGCACTTTTGGTGGAGCGCGTTGAGGCTATGGGCGTACGCGTTGCTATTGCCAGTCACTGGGCAAACGGCGGCGCAGGTGCTGCTGATCTTGCCCACATGGTTGCGGAAGTTTGCGACGCCGACGAGAAATCGGCCAACTCGGGACATGACACCTATGTGTATCCCGACTCAGCAACGCTGATAGAAAAAATCGAAGCGGTCGCCACTAAGGTGTACGGTGCCAGTGAGGTGACCATTAGCGGTAAAGTTCGTAACCGCCTTAAAGAGCTGGAAGCAGAGGGCTACGGCGGACTGCCGGTTTGTATTGCTAAAACCCCTTACTCTTTTTCTACCGACCCTCAGCTCAAAGGGGCCCCTTCAGGGCATGTCATGGATATCCGGGAAATTAGATTGTCAGTGGGCGCCGGCTTTGTCGTGGTGGTCTGCGGTGATGTCATGACCATGCCGGGTCTGCCGAAGGTGCCTGCCAGCGAAAACATTGACGTTGTTAACGGACAAGTGACCGGGCTCTTCTAGATGCCAGTACACGCAACAGATCCACGACCGATGCTTCGCGTTAATGACGTGACGGCAACCAGTACGCGTTCTATTGATCAATTTGATCGCGTTGTCGTGGAGGCGCCTCTGGCTATTTCGGTAGACCAAAAGACGTTGCTGACAACCATGCGAACACCAGGACACGATGAAGAGCTGGCCGTTGGATGGCTCTTGAGTGAAGCTGAAATATCGGCACCTACTGACATTATTAGTGTCGAGCGGGTAGGGGCTTCTGAGCTGCTGCACTGGGGCGTAGACGGTGAATCGGCAGTGGATACGGTGCTGGCTGAACTGGGCGTTGGGGTGGTTCCTCCTAAGCCTAGAGCCTATCTCACATCAAGTTCCTGTGGGGTCTGTAGCAGTGATGTGCTGGCAACCACGCCAAAACCGCGAGCACCACTGCACAGCACTGATTGGTTGATTACGCCGCAAGTCGCCCACGCACTGATTGGCAGCATGCGTGTCGAACAAAAGATGTTTGACCTAACGGGGTCGCTTCATGCTGCAGGCCTTGCCGGCCCCGATAGCCAACTGCTGGTCGTGCGGGAAGATGTAGGGCGACATAACGCTGTCGATAAAGTACTGGGTCATGCGTTTCTAGAAGGTAACTTCCCGCTCACCGACCACATACTGGTGGTGAGTGGCCGAGTCTCGTACGAAATTGTCACGAAGGCCTTGAGCGCTAGCGTGGCGGCAATTGTTGCTGTCTCTGGTCCCACCACTTTGGCAGTAGATCTCGCTCGTGCGCACGGTTTGGTCTTGATAGGCTTCACACGCGACGACCGACTCAATGTTTACTCAGGCAAGGGACGGGTAAAACTCTGATGGAATCCCCAATTAAAACCACCGAGCAGATGGCGACGTTAAAGGGCTTGATAGCACCCATTGCCGATCGAGAGCCCGGGCCGGTCTTGCTGTGCCTGCAGGCAGCGCAAGCCCACTATGGTTACGTGCCTGAGGGTGCCGTGGCTGTTATTGCAGAGGTCTGTAATGTGACCAGGGCCGATGTTCATGGTGTCTTTTCGTATTACAGCGATTTGAAAAAGACGCCCCCGCCGGCGATTTCGGTGCGCTTGTGCGCTGCCGAGGCCTGTCAGGCGGTGGGTGGCCGAGCTTTGGCCGCGGCTTGGGGTGAGGCCTGTGCCGCTGATGCCAACTTAGCGACTGCGACCGGCACGGATGAACCGGTTTTCTGCTTAGGCAATTGTGCCTTGGGGCCTGCCGCGCTGGTGAACAATCAGCTGATTGGGAACGCGAGCGTAGACACATTAAAATCTGCGGTTGAGGCTGCTCAAAATGCAGCGGAGGCATCGCTATGACAGTTTGGTTTGTTCCCCGAGACGCGGCAGCCCTTTCTGTGGGTGCCGATGACGTAGCGGCGGCCCTTGAGACGCTGGGCGAGCAGGTAGTGCGTACCGGAAGTCGAGGTTTGCTGTGGTTGGAACCTTTGGTAGAGCGTGCCGATTCACGCAATGGCACGCGGGTCGGTTGGGGGAATGTTCGTGCGTCTGATCTGAGTGAAAGTGCGCCTGCTGATACGGCCAACAATTTTCTCGGCGTTGTCGAGGAATTGGACTATCTGGCCTGTCAGAACCGCTGGATTTATGAGCGTGTCGGTATCATTGATCCCGTGGATCCCGACGATTATTTATCTCACGGGGGTATGGCCGGTTTACAGCGCGCCCTGGAATTGAGCCCCGCCTCGGTGATTGAACAGGTGACCGAGTCGGGTCTTCGCGGCCGCGGTGGTGCGGGCTTTCCAACGGGCATCAAGTGGCAGACCGTAGCTGAGCAAGCCCCGGTGCCTCATAAAGGTGATCCTGTCGATGCAGCGCGCCACAAGTACATTTGTGTCAATGCCGATGAGGGTGACAGTGGCACCTTTGCAGACCGAATGTTGATGGAGGGCGATCCTTTTTGCCTTTTGGAAGGCATGGCGATTGCGGCGCATGCCGTAGGCGCTGATCGCGGCATGATTTATTTACGATCCGAATACCCTGCGGCCATTGCCGTAATGAGCGAAGCAATTGAAAAGGCGAGAGATCGCGGTTGGCTGGGGCAGGGCATTTTGGGTTCTTCCTGTAATTTCGATGTCACCATTCGGGTGGGTGCGGGTTCTTATGTCTGTGGCGAAGAAACCGCCATGCTCGAAAGTTTAGAAGGGCGCCGGGGCACTGTCCGTGCCAAACCGCCTTTGCCCGCTATTGAAGGTCTTTTTGGCACGCCAACGGTCATTAATAACGTGCTGACCATAGCGAGCGTCCCTTCAATTCTCGCGCGTGGTGCAGAGGCCTATGCGGCGTTGGGACAAGAGCGCTCTCGCGGTACACAGGTCTTTCAACTGGCTGGCAACATCGCCAGGGGCGGCATTGTTGAAGTGGCTTTTGGCATCTCAGCCCATGAGCTTATCTTTGGTCTGGGTCAAGGCACAAAGTCGGGAAGGCCGTTAAAAGCTGTGCAGGTAGGCGGACCTTTAGGGGCGTACTTGCCGGCAGACGGACTGCAGGTACCTATGGCTTATGAGGCTCTTGCTGCCCAGGGCGCGATGCTTGGCCACGGCGGGCTAGTGGTCTTTGATGACGCGGTCGATATGAGTGAGCAAGCGCGTTTTGCTATGGAGTTCTGTGTCGAAGAGTCTTGTGGTAAATGCACGCCATGTCGCATAGGCGCGGTGCGCGGTGTTGAGGTGATAGACGAGCTTTTGGCGTCTGATGCACCCGAGACTGCGGAACAATTGCTGCGCGATCTTTGCGATGTTATGACCCAGGGTTCTCTGTGTGCTATGGGCGGTCTGACGCCGCAACCCGTGTTAAGTGCCCTAGACCAATTTCCCGAAGATTTTAAACGTGCAGCCCATCGAAACGCTGACGCTGTTCAAGGAGTCGTTCATGAATAAACCCATAGAGATCGCCATTGAAGATATAGACTTGGGTACGCCTGCAGCACTCTCTGACAGCACCGTTACGGTTCATATCGATGGCCAGGCGGTCGAAGTGCCTGCGGGGACCTCCGTCATGCGTGCCGCGAGTCTTGCCGGAACGCAAATCCCCAAACTGTGCGCAACCGACAGTCTCGATGCCTTTGGATCTTGTCGCCTTTGTCTGGTGGAAATCGAGGGGCGAAAAGGAACGCCGGCCTCGTGCACCACTCCCTGCCAAGAGGGCATGTCGGTAAAAACTCAAACGCCCCGGTTGGACAAGCTTCGAAAGGGCGTGATGGAGCTCTATATTTCAGATCACCCCCTCGACTGTTTAACCTGCTCAGCCAATGGTGACTGTGAACTCCAAGATATGGCGGGCGTGGTTGGTTTGCGCTCGGTGCGCTACGAAGAAGGCTCGAATCATTTGGAGGCGGGCAAGGATAATTCCAATCCGTATTTTAGTTTTGATGCCAGTAAGTGCATCGTGTGCAGCCGCTGTGTGCGAGCCTGCTCTGAGGTGCAGGGTACGTTTGCTTTGACGATTGCTGCACGGGGCTTTGAATCGAAGGTTTCTCCCAGCGAGGAAAATGCGTTTCTTGACAGCGAATGTGTCTCTTGTGGCGCCTGTGTCCAAGCTTGTCCCACGGCAACGCTGCAGGAAAAGCAGGTGATAGATTTGGGTGTTCCTACCCGCAAAGTGAAAACAACCTGTGCTTACTGCGGGGTGGGTTGCTCCTTCGTCGCTGAGTTGCGGGGCGATGAATTAGTGCGGATGGTTCCCGATAAGCAGGGTGGCGCTAACGCCGGCCATTCCTGTGTGAAGGGTCGTTTTGCCTGGGGTTACGCGACGCACTCGGATCGCATTACTCGTCCCCTGGTCCGAGAAACCACCGACAGTGAATGGCGTGAAGTTGACTGGCCTGAGGCGATTGCCTTTGCCGCCGATCGTTTTAAGGCGATTCAACAACAGCACGGTGTTGATGCCCTCGGTGGTATTACGTCTTCACGTTGTACCAACGAAGAAGTTTATGTGGTTCAGAAAATGGTTCGGGCAGCGCTGCGTACCAACAACGTCGATACCTGCGCTAGGGTCTGCCATTCGCCTACCGGTTATGGCTTGAAACAGACCTTTGGCACCAGTGCGGGCACGCAAGATTTTGCTTCGGTCCAGCAGGCCGACGTAATTATGGTCATTGGTGCAAACCCCACCGATGCCCACCCCGTGTTTGGTTCGCGCATGAAGCGACGGCTGCGTGAAGGTGCCAAGCTGATTGTTATTGATCCTCGTTCTATTGATCTGGTGCAATCGCCGCATATTAAGGCCACGGAGCATCTGCAGCTTCAGCCAGGGACCAACGTGGCTGTGGTTAATGCACTGGCGCATGTTATCGCTACGGAGGGCTGGATTGACGAGGCTTTTGTTCAGGAGCGCTGCGATGTGGCATCGTTCAACGCCTGGCGCCGGTTTATTACTCTCGCCGAAAACAGCCCGGAGAATTTGGCCGAGATCAGCGGTGTACCCGCAGAAATGATCCGGCCGGCTGCGGCCACCTATGCTAAAGCTGGCAACGGTGCGATTTATTACGGACTCGGTGTGACCGAGCATTCCCAGGGGTCAACCATGGTTATGGCCATGGCGAATTTGGCGATGGCGACAGGCAATATTGGTCGCAATGGTGTCGGCGTAAACCCGCTGCGAGGTCAAAACAATGTGCAAGGTGCCTGCGATATGGGCTCCTTTCCTCACGAATTTAGTGGTTACCGACATGTCTCTGATGAAACCGTACGAGAGCAATTTACTGCGCTTTGGGGGGTAGATCTCCGTGAAGAGCCGGGTATGCGTATTCCTAATATGTTAGATGCAGCCGTTTCTGGACAGTTTCGTGGCATGTACATTCAAGGGGAAGACATTGCGCAGTCTGATCCCAACTCGCAGCACGTTGCAGATGCGCTAAGTGCTATGGATTGTGTGGTGGTTCAGGATTTATTCCTCAACGAAACCTCGAAGTTTGCCCACGTATTCTTACCCGGCACCTCCTTTTTGGAAAAAGACGGCACCTTTACCAATGCCGAACGTCGGATCAATCGTGTACGTCCTGTGGTGCCACCCGCTTCAGGGTTGGCAGAGTGGGAGGTAACCTGTGCGCTGAGTAAGGCTATGGGCTATTCCATGGATTATGCCAACGCCTCTGAAATTATGGACGAAATTGCGGCGTTGACCCCGACCTTTGCGGGGGTCTCCTTCGACCTTCTAGATGAGCTTGGTAGCATCCAGTGGCCGTGTAATGAGCAAGCGCCAGAGGGCACACCGATTATGCATGCGCAGCGCTTTGTGCGGGGTGAGGGGCAATTTATTACCACGCCTTACGTGCCTACAGATGAGCGCTCAACCCGAAAATTCCCTCTGTTGCTGACAACAGGCAGAATTTTGAGTCAATACAACGTTGGGGCTCAAACCCGTCGCACCAACAATACGGTGTGGCATGCGGAAGATATTCTGGAAATCCATGAGGCAGACGCCGAGTTGCGAGGTGTATCTGATGGCGACTGGATCGAGGTTGCCAGCCGAGCAGGCAGCACACGTATGCGAGCACATATCAGCGACGATATTCCTGCCGGTGTGGTCTACACCACCTTCCATCACCCCGTCAGCGGTACTAATGTGATCACGACCGATAACTCAGATTGGGCGACCAATTGCCCTGAGTACAAGGTGACGGCTGTCGAAATACGGCCATCCAGTGCTATAGCCGTGGGGGTGTAACGTGACCCTTGATTACAACCAGCAACACTTGATAAAAATGGCGAATCAGATCGCCGGCAATATGCCCACCCGAGAAAATGTACCTGCTCAGATTGTTCAACACATGGCGCAGTTTTGGACGCCACCGATGCGTGCCGATCTTAAAAAAATTGCAGAAAATAAAGCAGAGTCATTGAGCGATGAGGTGTTGGCAGCATTAGCCCTTCAGGATTGATGGCAGTGATTGCCAAGAGGGGCCTGTTTAGGGGGCTGTCGACTCAGAGGCTTCTGTTTGCGTCACACTAGGAGTGGCTTTCGAGGTTAGGGGTTTTGCTGGCGGTATAAGTTACTGCGCTGGGCATGGCGTTTTTAGGCGGGTTAATGTCGTAAATAATTGAGCAGGAAGTGGGTAAAAGGCGCCAAATTCGTGCGTTTCAAGTTCACATCAATCATCGGTTTTTTCAGGGGGCCCCATGGCACAGTTACCCGAACACGCACGCGTTGTCATTATTGGACAGGGAGGCATTGTTGGTGCCTCCGTCGCTCACCACCTGATAGAGGCGGGCTGGGACGATATTGTTGGGCTTGAAAAATCTGCGATTCCTACGGACATAGGCTCAACCTCGCACGCGTCGGATTTTTGTTACATGACCTCCCACGACAAGCTCAATGTTTTTACCAGCACCTACAGCCGCGAATTTTATCGCGCTAGGGGCAATTACATTGAAATCGGTGGCATGGAGGTGGCTCGCAAGGGGGACGACGAGCGAATGCTGGAACTGCAACGCAAAGTTGCTTCGGGTAAGGCCTTTGGCAGCAATGCTTATATGATTTCAGCGGCGGAAGCTAAACAGAAATTTCCGCTCGTTGAGGAAGACATGATTCAAGGGGCTATGTGGGATCCCGATGCCGGCTTGGTGACCCCACGATCGCAGAAAGTCGCAGGTGACCTGGTGGATGAAGCCGTTGAAAGCGGCAAGTTAAAGACTTTTGCCTATACGGCAGCGAACAAGATTATTGTGAAAGACGGTCGCGCGGTCGGTGTTGAGACCGAAAAAGGGACCATCATGGCAGACCATGTGGTGCTTTGTGCGGGTATCTGGGGCTCTCTGGTCTCTCAAACTGCCGGCGTGAAGTTGCCACTCATGCCACTCGAACACCCCCTGCTATTTTTTGGACCTTGGGATGCCCTCAAAGGCACTGGCAAGGACATCGTTTACCCTTTATTCCGGGATCAGGGCAATTCGGCTTACGTGCGTGATACTGGCGACCCGACAACACCTGAAGGGGGCTTGCTCGAATGGGGATACTACGAACCCCACAATCCTCGACTTATCGACCCCGAAGAAATTTTAGAAGCGGGTGATGCTAGATTGTCGCCTTCAATGCGTGACCTTACGCTTGACCAAGTGATGGAAGCCTTCGAGCAGGCGGTGGAACTAACCCCGGTGCTCGGTGAACTTGGCTGGGAAGAGCGGCGCTCATTTAATGGTCTGTTGTCGGTGACAACCGACGGTACCTCTGTCATTGGTGAGGCTCCCGACGTTGATGGCTTGTGGCTGTGCGAGGCTGTCTGGGTAAAAGATGGCCCCGGCGCAGGTAAGCTGATGGCCGATTTAATGACCCATGGCCGCACTGAGATGGACTCGCATAATGTGGATCCGGCTCGGCATTACCCCATTCAGCTGACGCCAGAATACGTCCGCAATCGCAGCTACGAGATTGCCCAGAAAATTTATACCCCGGGCGTGCACCCCCGAGAACCTTACCTTTCGTCGCGGGGTCTTCGCACCAGCCCCTTCTATGAGCGTGAAGTAGCGCTGGGTGGTTATTTCATGGAGGTGGCAGGCTGGGAGCGAGCCCACGGCTATGCTTCGAATGAGGCGACGTTGTTAGCGAAATATCGAGATCAGGTGCCTACGCGGGAAGCCGAGTGGGACAACCGGCATTTTTGGGAAGTTTCCAATGCCGAACATCTCGCGCTTAGCGATGGGGTTGGCATGATCAACCTATCGCACTTTGCGATCTTTGACGTGGTTGGGGCCGATGCCGAAGCGTTGCTCGAATATCTGTCAGTCGCAAAATTGGGCACCAATACGCCGATCGGTAAAGGGGTTTATACCCACTTTCTGGATCATACCGGGGGAGTCCGTTCAGACCTGACCATTGTCAGGCTCGCCGAGGACGCCTACCGCGTTATCTGCGGCGGGGACACCGGTCATCGTGATTACGTTTGGATGAAA
>QXYP01000152.1:2881-12028 GCA_009886815.1 Halieaceae bacterium | reverse complement strand
CCTGCCTGGCTGGTGGCAGACCTCAGATCTGACCACGCCGGTGAGGTGGGGGCGGTGATGATTTACCGGGGTATTTTAGCGGTGAGCCGCGACGCCAAGGTGAGGGCCTTTGCCCAGCATCACTTGGCCACCGAAGAAACCCACCTGCAACGCATTACCGCGTTGTTAGCGAAAGAGCAGTACACCCGACTGCTGCCCTTATGGCGCTTCATGGGTTGGTTGACCGGCGCTTTGCCGGCCTTGTTGGGTGCGAACAGTGTCTTTGCCACCATTGATGCGGTGGAAACGTTTGTCGATCAGCATTATCAAGACCAGTTAAATCGCATTGACCCTAACGGCAAGTTTGCCGATATTCGGTTAACTTTGGCACAGTGCCAAGCCGACGAGATTGCCCATCGTGATGAAGCCCGAGGACTGGCCACGCCGGTACGCGGGCCGTTGCTCAGTTTGTGGGCACTCGTGGTGAAAAGCGGTTCGGCGGCGGCGGTTTGGGCCGCGCGCCGAATTTAGGATTGCTCAGGCAGGTTCCCAGGCGTCAGGCAGTGCGGCATTAACCACGCCACCGTCGACAGCTACGGTTTCCCCAACCACATAATCTCCCGATCTTGCAGCAAGATAAATGGCTGCAGCGGCCATGTCTTCGTCGGCACCAATACGCCCGCTGGGAATGCCAGGAGCAATGGCGTCGCCGAAGTCACGTGCGGCTTTGTTCATTTCAGAGGCGAACGCGCCGGGGGCAATAGCCGTCACGTTAATGTGATCGGTGATCAAACGTGCCGATAAGCGCTTAGTGAGATTAATAACAGCTGCTTTAGACGCCTGATAGCTGTAGGTTTCCCAAGGGTTCAAGCGCAAGCCGTCAATCGAGGCAATGTTAATCACTTTGCCCGGACGCGCCGCTGTGGCGGCAGCTTTCAAAGTAGGAAAAAGCGCCTGCGTCAAAAAGAACAGTGACTTCACGTTAAGGTCCATCACCTTATCCCAGCCTTTCTCTGGAAACGCTTCGAAATCTTGGCCCCAAGCAGCGCCTGCGTTGTTCACCAAAATATCGAGCTGGGGCTCTTTTGCGGTCATGGCTTCCGCGAGGGCACGGCAACCGTCGACGGTAGAGATGTCGGCGGGTAGGGAGTGGCAGTTATCGCCCAGTTCCGCAGCGACCTCATCACACACGTCAGCTTTTCGCGATGAAATGTAAACTTTGGCGCCCTGTGCAATGAAGCCTTTGGCAATCATGAGGCCAATACCTCTTGAACCACCCGTCACCAGGGCGGTCTTGCCCTCCAGAGAAAAAAGGCTGCTCGTATCCATAAATCCTTCCTGTTGTGTCATGCATTAATGAAGAGCGCAAACCCTACCGATTCCCGACGAGGTATGCCAGTCTATCGGGCTCTGGCATGCGCAAAAGGCCATAAATTTCATACGAGGAGTGCTACTTTGTCTTCAGACAATGACCTTCCAACACCGGATGAGCTTGCCCGCCGCTTGCAGCGCAGTGCGCGCTTGGCCTCAGTGGGCAAACTGGCCTCCAGCGCAGCACATGAGATTAATCAGCCGTTAAATGTCATTCGCATGGCGGCATTCAACCTGCGACGCGCCATTGAAAAAGGAACCCTCAATGCCGAGTCGGCGCTGACTAAACTTGAGCGCATAGATACCCAAATTGCCCGAGCCGCACGACTCGTCGGCGGCATGAAGGCGTTTTCACCCGCCGCTACCGATACCCCCACCAACTTAAATCCTAGCGAGGCATTAACCACCGCTCTCGAGCTCATGGCCAAGCGCTTCACCGGGACAGATGTTGAGCCTATTCACCAACCAGCCAACACTAGCAGTACCGTGCAGGCGGCTCCCAGTGCCATTCAGGAGTTGGTGATTCACCTCTTGGACAACGCGATCGAGCCTATGGGGACGCCCCGCAGCGCAACCCGCTACTCGAAGAGGAGCACTTACCGCCGCGCTGGGTGAAGGTCGTGGAGACGGTGGAGGATGGAACGTTTGTGATCACCATTGAAGATGCGGCAGGTGGTTTGGCGTCCGATATCGCCGACCGCGCCTTTTTACCCTTTGTTACGACCGCCCAAGATGGCAGCCATGCGGGTCTGGGGTTGACGGTGTGTGCCAGCCTGGCTGCATCAATGGGCGGCACTGTGAACTTGATAAGTACTGAGCTGGGGTTAAAGGCGACGGTAACCCTGCCGCTCTCCGCAGATTTTTAAACTTCGCTGTCCCGGAGCCAATAACAGGCCTTTAGGGGCAGACTGCAGTGACTAGGGCAGGGTGCGCCTAAATCCGGCGCTTCACTTATTGAGGGTCAGCATGTACTTCGCTACTTCTAGCCGCATATCCTCCGACAGGTGGTTTTGCGGTGGCATGGTGGGAAAGTCGGGTCGCTTCTTCTCGGGTGCCGCAATGTATTGGGCGATGGCACTGGCGTCTTCGCCATACTGCGCTTTTATCGCCATAACGGGCGGGCCAATCATGCGCACGTTGTAGGTGTGGCAGCCGGCGCAAATACCTTGGTACACCAGCTTGGCGCCATCGGCATCGACGGTAATGACTCGGGGTGCTGCGGGTTCAGCCAGCATTTTGGTATTTACGGCCCTTGTGGTGCCCGCCAAGGCGGGTGCTGAGTCTACGGCGTCAGCGGCGCGAACGGTTGGGCTGTTGCAGTCGCCCCAATCGCCAAGGCCAAAGGTGCGGTAGGCCGACTTCCGGCTAATACAGCTTTCCCTATCGGCATGGGCCGCGCCTTTGTAAGCCAGTATGTCGGGCCCCGTGGTAGAAAATTGCGTGAGCATTAAGGCCTTCACTTCGGTGGCAGGGTCATTGCCATTATCAAACATTACGTTATCCCGAATTTGGACGCGGTCGGGATTGGGGTCAGAGTCGGGATCACCGGCCACGTCGGTTGCAAAGTCTTGGCTGGTAACAATAATGCCCGCGGTGTTGTTGCCCGTAATAATGTTGTCTTCGACAATCACGTCATCGCCGGCCAAAATTAGCATGCCGGTGCCAGAGGGTATGCCCGCCACTAAAGAACCCGGTATCGCAAAATTGGGCGTGTTGTTATTGATGATCGTGTTACGCCGAACAATGGCATCAAAAGATGTTTTGATCGGCAGCCCCGGTGTTATGAACACCAAAATACCGCCAGTATTGTTGTGGGCAATGTTCCCCTCAACCAGTGCATGACGGCTATTTTCAATTTCAATGCCGGCAACGTTGTCGAAAACCCGGTTGTTGCGCACGTCGATATAGTCACTCATGCCCACGTAAATGGCGGCGTCTTCAATGCCGCTGAGCACGTTATTTTCGATAAGTCCGTTTTCACCAAACTCGGGAAAAATGCCGTATACGCCGGTATCCACTACCCAGTTATTGCGGATGGAAAAGTTATTCCCCGCTTGCCCCATAATGGCATTGCCTTTGTAGTTCGTTATTTTGAACCACTCCACGGTAAAGCCGTTGCCTGAATACAAAATGGCATCGTTGAGTTGCTTATCGCCTTCAAGGTTGGGCCATTCGCCGTCTTCCACCACGCCACGCAGCGTGATGTCGTCTTTATCGACGTAAACCGTTTCTCGATAGAGCCCGGGGTGCACCTGAATAATGTCTCCGGGGGCCGCCGCTTCAACAGCGGCCTGAATCGAGTCGCCCTCTCGAACATCGTGGACGGCCGCGTAGCTGTTACTCATAGCGCATGCCAAGAGAATCGCTAGCGTTTTAAAGCCGAAATGGGAAAGGGGCGAGAGTAAAAAAGTGGGCTGTGAGATTGTCATGGCAGTGCCTTTGGTTGAGCTCTTAGTTGAGCAGCAAGTGGTGCCGCTGTTTGAGCTGCTGATTGAGTATTGTTATTAGAATGACGGTGTAACGCAGTCTTACCCTCCGGAGCAAGTCTTGCGGCGCGCCCTGGGGGCAGCCCCGAGGGCAATTGATTGGGTATTTCGGGCAAAAACGCCTGGTCAGTGAGGGTGTGTAAAAAGTCGACCAGACGATCAAGTTCGTCGTCGGTGAGCTCGGGATTCCAAATGTGCCAGTGCAGTCTTAGGTCCTCCCCCTCGGGAACCGCGTGGCCGCGTCCTCCGGTATAAAACGCAGCGGCTTCTCGCAGTGAATCAAAGTTACCCGCATGCATATACGGAGCGGTCAGTGCCACGTTGCGTAAACTGGGCACTTTAAAACCGCCCCGTTGGCTGGTGTCGCCTGAAGAAGCTCCCGCCCCGGGATCTAGGGGACGGCCGTTGCGTTCGGGTACGCCCAGTACGGCAATTTGCTGATTGCTAAACAAGGGTGGGGTGTGGCATTCCGCGCAACGCGCTACAAATGAACGAAACACATTGAGTCCCTGTTTCTCCTGGGGGTTGAGGGCATCGTGCACGCCGTGGGCATAAAGATCATAACGGCTGTTAAGGGAGATAAGGGAGCTTTCAAAAGCGACTAGCGCGGTGTAGACCTGATCAAGGGTCAGGCTGTCTTCTTCGAAGGCGGCCTTGAACATGGCTGCATATGCGGCATTGGACTGTAGTGTGGCCAATAATGTTACTGGGTCGTTGCCCATTTCATTATCGGCATAAAGTGGGCCTTGGAGCTGTGCTTCCAAGGACTTTTTACTGCCGTCCCATAGCAGCTTTTGAAGAAAGGCGACGTTCCAAAGTGACGGTGCTGACCGTGCAATTTCTGTGCCTTGCACGCCTATACTGAGGCGTTTGCCATCGCTGAGACCCAGTGCAGGGTCATGGCAGGTCGAGCAAGCCACCTCACCGTTTTGGGACAGTAAAGGATCGAAAAACAGGTAGCGGCCGAGATCAATTTGTTGCGGTGTGAAGCCGTCTCTTACCGGGGGCAAGCCGGTTTTGGGCCCGCCAACGCCTTTGCCATAGAGCGAGTCATACGCCAAATACTGGCTGTGGAGTTTGCAGTGTCCGGTTTCATCAAGTCGCAAGGCGGGCGGGCAAAAGGTCGATAGCTCAAAGGGCTCCAAGGCCGTTGCAGAGCTTGCCGCCGTCAGAGTCAGCCATAAGAAAAGCAGAATGCGCATTAGGCTTCTGGTGGCAGTGTGGCAAGGTAGGCGGCGATAGATTCCAAAACATCGGAGTCGGTGATTGAGGGCGCTAAGCGCACCATTTGAACACCCCAGCGATCTTCCGGATGGGAGCCGCGCAGGCCACCTCGAAACTTTTCATACTGTGACAGCACATACCAGTCATTGAGCCCTGCTAGGGCAGGTGCCTCGAGGGCCACATTGCCCAAGGCGTTGGAGCCGTGGCAGGCCGAGCATAAATTCTGGTGATAATCCTCACCCTGGGCTAAATCGCCTTTAATGGTCGCGGGGGGCAAAACATTGGGCAGCGCGTCGATATAGGCCGCCAGATCCGAAATGCTGTTGTCACTGAGCGCCGCACTGCTGGCCGCCATCATGGCACCGTGGGTGTCGTCGGGGTGTGCACCGCGTATGCCGTCGCGAAAGTGACGCAGTTGGCGGGCTACGTAAATAGGGTCAAGCGAGGTTAAGGCAGGGGCCTGAAGCGATGCTTCCCCGATTCCCTGGGCGCCGTGACAAGAGAGACATTGAGCTGCGTATTCGCTCGCACCGGCATGCTGCGGGTTAATGAGCGCTTGAGATGCCGCAGCCGTCGAGGCCGGGCTCTGGGTTTCACCACAGCCCCATAAGGCGAGCAAAATAACGGTCAGAACTGTTCGGCAAGTTGTTTTAATTTTCATAGGGCCTCCCCCCGGGGTCCTTAGCTACACCTACAGTTTAAGGCACTCTGGCGTAAAGGGCAGCGCCTTTTAAAAACGATAAATGGCTTCGACGCCATAGGTTCGCGGGTCTAAAATACGCATTATCGGTGTGCCAAATACGGCAACGGTTGTCTGGCTGATACCGCTAATCCGGTCTTCATCGGTCAGGTTACGGCCCCACAAAGCGAGCTCCCAGTGATCCTCTGGGTGGCTCCAGGCAATGCGGCCGTTCACTAAACGTCTATCGTCGGTGTATCCACTAATCGATTCAAAATCGGGGTTGTAGTTGGCGTCGTCTGCATCGCGTGTGTTTTCGGCATAAATGTACTCACCGCGCACCAATAAGTTGCCTGCCGCCAGTTTGGGCCGCCAATCCAGGGTTAGCGTGTAGTTACCCGCGGTATCGGAACTGCTGTCAAACTGGGTGAGCTCGCCTTTGGCATCGTAAAACTCTTCTGATTGGTTTTCTTCTTCTCGGTAGGTGCTCAGCGCAGTAAACAGCAAGTCTTCGGTTATTAACCAACTCACGTTGAGCTCGACACCCTGCACGCCAGAGTCAACATTAATGACGGTAGGAATGGCATTTTCTTGCCCGGGCGGACGGGTTTCTACTGAGCGTTGGCGACCATCAACGGTTAAATCGAATACCGCTAGCTGCACTTGCAGTCGGCCGTCAAACAAGTCGCCTTTAAGACCTATTTCGTACTGCTCAGAGTTTTCAGGCTGCAGTGGTTCCAGTGATGTTTTAATGGCGAGAGAGTCAAAGCCCCCCGCCTTGTAACCCGTAGAAACCGAACCGTAGGCAATGAGTTGTTCGCTTAAGCGGTAGGTAGCGACCAAGCGTCCGGTGGTCTTACTCCAGCTATCCTTGGCGATGGTCGGTGTAGTTGCGGCGGCGGCATAGTCTCCCGAGGCATCGGTAAATATTTGATTACTGACTCCGGGCCGCAACGCGGCAAAGGTAGTGGCTGGAATCAGCCAGCTAAACTCTTTGTTATCTTCGCTGTAGCGCAAGCCAGCTGTTAGAGAGAGCCGGTCACTGATTGCGTATTCGACATCGGCATAGATGCCGTAGTTCTCAAACTCCCCTTCGTTAATAATGTACTCGCCCCATACTTCGCCCTCGAAGGAAGGGCCAAACAGCATGGGCTCCCCCAGAGCGCCAGAGATAAACTCGTACCAAAAATCCCCCGATTCCTGAATTTCTGTTGCCGTTACGGGTATGCCCACGGCGCTCAAGGCAACCGCGTAATCATCGGGGTTCCAGATATGGTCCATGTCGAAGCCAAAGCCCGCGTTGAAATCTTGAGTAACTAGCCTTGCAATCGAATCTGCGAGGGCATTGGCCTCGGTGCGTTGGTAGGTGTTTTCTAGGCTGTAGGTGGCACCCATAACGGCGTTAATGCGATCGGTGTTGTAGTTAAAACGCACTTCGGTGTAAGTGATGTCGGAATCTTCAATATTGTTGGTATCAAAGTAGCGTGTGGGGTCAGCGGTGCCGTCCTCGTCTTGTCGATTTGAGGTCTCAAAGTCGCGATAATTGGCAATGGCGGTCATTGACCACTGCTCATTAAGGTCTTGAAACCACTTGCCCGTAATGCCCCACATGTCGCGGGTTTCTTCGCCATCAATCACGTCGTTGGCATACCGTCCACTAAAGGGGTTGGTGTTGAGCGAGAAAGGACTGACCCCCAGCGCCATACTGGGCGATTGATCAAAGTGATCGACATCGACAGCCAGCTGCAAGGTTGTTGCCTCAGAGGGCACCCAGCGCATCGCGATGCGGCCGGCCCAGTTGCCTTTTTCAGCGGCATCAAACTCGGCGGGTTCGACGTTTTCCGATATACCGTCGCGTTGATTGGCCAACGCATTGGCTCTTAGCGAAAACGTTTCGCTCACTGGAATATTGATCATGCCTTCTAGGCGCATGAGGTTGTAATTGCCAGCGCGAATACGAGCAAAGCCTTCTAGAGTATCGCTGGGTGCATTGGGGATCATGTTAACAACGCCTGCGGCAGCATTGCGTCCAAAGAGCGTGCCTTGTGGGCCGCGCAGTACTTCCACACGGTCGATATCGGCGAAAGCGACGGTTGTCGCTGCGCGGGGGAGGTAGGCGTCGTCGTAAAAGGTGGCCACCGAGGGGTCGCCTCCGGTTGAGATGTTAGGACTAGAAATGCCGCGAATGCGATAGCCCTGCTGGGTGAAGCTTTCACCCCCAGCATCAAAGCCTACAATATAGGCGTCAATGTCCTGCAAATTCAGTGCCCCGGTATTAATAATATCTCGCTGGGAAAAGGTGCCAATGGCAATGGGCACATCAATCGCCTGCTGCTGTCGCTTTTGGGCGGTGACAAGAATTTCTTCAAGCAGTCCTTCGCCAGATTGCGCCTGCGTGGCGACAGATAACGCCAGGCTAGCGGTGGCTAAAATGGTTGAGGTTGCTCTTTGCATAGTTCCATTCCTCGGTTCACGTTCTGTTATTATCTTTTAATGACAACATAAGGGGTAATTGCCTGGCACTCAACCAAACTGAATAGGCACTATGGCGGGTATTTTAGTGCCTGCTCTGCCCTTAATCGCCGAATGCTTGTAAGCCATTAATTGCATTGAAAGCCCCCAAGGAACGCTAATTGGCTTTGGATAGCTAGCTGTTTGTGGGTTTACAGGCCTCGATTGAAATTACATTGTGCGCCTTTTAGTTGGCGCAAAAAAAAGCGGGCTATTGAGGCCCGCTCTAACGCTTTTTCATGCTGACGCGCGTGGTGCAGATTACTCGTCGAGGAAGCTGCGCAGGTAATCTGAGCGTGTGGGGTGGCGCAGCTTACGAAGAGCCTTGGCTTCAATCTGACGAATGCGCTCGCGGGTTACGTCAAACTGTTTACCGACCTCTTCCAAGGTGTGATCGGTGTTCATGCCAATACCAAAGCGCATACGCAGTACCTTGGCTTCCCGTGCGGTAAGACCTGCGAGCACATCTTGAGTCGCCTCGGTCAGCCCTTCTTCGGTTGCCGAATCGACCGGGCTAGATATGGTCACATCTTCAATGAAATCACCCAAATGTGAATCTTCATCGTCGCCAATCGGTGTTTCCATAGAAATGGGTTCTTTAGCGATCTTCAGCACCTTTCGGACTTTGTCCTCGGGCATTTCCATGCGCTCGCCCAATTCTTCTGGGGTGGGCTCGCGGCCCATTTCTTGCAGCATTTGGCGTGAAATACGATTGAGCTTATTAATGGTTTCGATCATGTGCACAGGAATACGGATGGTGCGTGCCTGATCGGCAATGGATCGGGTAATGGCCTGTCTAATCCACCAGGTTGCATAGGTAGAAAATTTGTAGCCGCGGCGGTACTCAAACTTGTCGACCGCCTTCATTAGGCCAATGTTGCCTTCTTGAATAAGGTC
>QXYP01000152.1:0-2871 GCA_009886815.1 Halieaceae bacterium | reverse complement strand
GTCGAGGAACTGCAGGCCGCGGTTGGTGTACTTTTTGGCGATGGAGATCACCAGACGCAGGTTGGCTTCAACCATCTCTTTCTTGGCACGGCGTGCTCTGGCTTCGCCCATGCTCATTCGGCGATTGATTTCCTTAATTTCTGCAACGCACAAGCCGGTGGCTTGCTCGACTTCACTAATGCGTCGTTGCATGCGCTGAATGTCGTCTTTGTGCAGGGCAAGGCGGGCGCCAATGTCTTTCTTTCTAGCGACCCGAGACAACCAGCGGCTGTCACTTTCAGAGCCGGAGAAGCTCTTAATGAACTCTTTACGATCCATGCGGCATTCGCGAACGGCAATACGCATGATGGCGCGCTCTTGCTTGCGAATAATATACAGCGACTCTCGGGGCTCATCGACGAGCGGATCGAAGACGCGCGGGGTTAGCTTGAAAAACTTAAACAGCTCGCCCAATTTGTCCATTTCAGCGGTGGCCGTTTTGTGGCTGTAACCGTGGGTGACAATGGCTTTTTCGGTCTTGGTGCATTGGCGCTTTAGCGCGGTAAAACGCTTTTTAGCCTCAACGGGATCAGGGCCGGTTTCGACTTCCGTGTCGTCGTCGTCAGTAGCCGTTGCTGCGGCTGCCTCGGCAGCTTCGGCCATTTCCTGGGCCGAGGGCACATGCTCTGCTGGGTCGAGGTAGCCAACGAGAATATCGGAAAGTTTGCGCTCTTCCTTCGCCACCATGTCGTAGGCGTTGCTGAGCTTTCGGGCGACACCCGGGTAATGGGCCATGGCGGCCATTAGCTCACGAATGCCCTCTTCAATGCGCTTGGCGATCACAATTTCGCCTTCGCGGGTCAGCAGCTCAACCGTACCCATTTCACGCATGTACATGCGAACGGGGTCGGTGGTACGCCCGGCTTCATTTTCTACCGCAGCCAAGGCCGCGGCGGCTTCAGCGGCAGCGATCTCGTCAGCAGACCGGTCGCCTTCAGTCAGGATCAGTTCGTCGGCGTCGGGTGCCTGCTCAAAAACCTGAATGCCCATGTCGTTGATCATCTGAATGATGTCTTCAACTTGGTCGGGTTCAGAGATATCTTGCGGGAGGTGATCGTTGACTTCGGCGTAGGTGAGGTAGCCCTGCTCCTTACCCTTGGCAATCAGTGCTTTGAGACGCGATTGCTGGTGCACTTTTTCGGACATGCGTGGAACCTGTAATTGTGTGACAAAAATAAGAGCGGGATTGTAGCGCGCAAAGGCTATTTGAACCATTAAAAAAGGCGGATTTCCGGTTTTTTACCAGCTCTGACTGCCAGTCTGGGGTGATTAGGCGACTTTTTTGCACCAACAGAGGGTTTTGGGCCGGTCTCAGCTGCGACCAGAAAGGCTCCTAATTTCTCGCATCAGGCGCATGAGCTCCTGCTTTTCGTTGTCGTTGAGGTCTTCGTAGGGCTTGGCTTTTAATAGCGCAGCCTCTTGTTTCAGCTGGTTAAGCGGGCCTTCTCGAAGCAGTTGTTGAAACAGTGCGTCAGCCAGCTCGGTGAGCTCGGCGGGATCTTCAATGGGCTCACGTCCTGCTAAATCGTTGAGCAGCTGGCCTTCTGGGGTGCCGTGCCAAAACCCCAGCAGTGACGCGGTAGAAATGTCGGGCTGGCTATTGATGCTTTCAATGACGTCACCCAGCAGGACAATATCTCGCCGCTCCTCGCTGGGAATCAATGTGCTATCGAGTGTCGAGGCCACCTGTGGGTTGAGCACCAGAAGGCCTAGGAGTCTGTGCGTGGTGTTGCCACTGGAGGGGGTTAGGCTGTCATGCTCGTTGGCCAAGGCTGCCATTTCAGAGGCGTCATAGGCATCCACTTCCATATCGGGTGGCACAGACTCATGGTCATCGGGCGGGTGACCGTAGTTTTCGTCGTGTTGGCTCTCGGCAGAGGCTGTTTCACCAGAACCGAAATTGCCAGACTGACCCGTTTGCCGATCGGGCTCAGGGGCTTGTAGGCGCTTCAGGCTGTCAATATCGATGCCCGTGCGGTCAGCGAGTGATTGATACATGAGGGTTTTAAAGACGCCCTCAGGAATGAGGTGCACATAGGGTGCGGCTTGCTTGGAAAACCGTGCACGGCCATCGAGGGTGGTGATGTCTAAGTCTTGTGCCACCCAGTCGAACAGAAAATTCTCAAGGGGGGTGGCTGACGCAAATAAGTGCTCAAGGTGATCTGAACCTCGGGCGCGCACCAGCGAGTCGGGGTCTTCACCGTCGGGCAAGAATAAAAAGCGCGCTTGCCGACCGTCTTGCATAACGGGCAGCGTGCTTTCCAACGCTCGAAAGGCTGCTTTACGACCCGCTTCATCACCATCGAAGCAAAAAACCACCTCGGGCACATGGCGGAATAGTCGCTCCATGTGGGCTTCGCTGGTGGCGGTGCCCAGAGTGGCTACGGCATAACCAATGCCAAATTGCGCAAGGGCAATAACGTCCATATACCCCTCCACCACAACAATACGATTGAGGCTGCGCTCTGATTTGCGCGCTTGATACAGCCCGTAGAGTTCCCGAGATTTGTGGAAAACCGGCGTCTCAGGAGAGTTCAAATATTTGGGCTTATCATCGCCCAGTACCCTACCGCCAAAGGCAATGACCCGACCTCGCGCGTCAAGAATAGGAAAGACAATGCGATCACGAAAGCGATCGTAAGTGCGGCCGCGGTCATTGGTAACCAGCATGCCGCCATCGGTGAGGCGCTTGATCTGCTGGGCGTCGTTGTCTGCGGTTTGCAGTAAATTATCCCACCCCGGGGGGGCAAAACCCACGCGAAAGGCCCGGGCAATTTCGCCGCTGAGACCTCGACCTTTGAGGTAGGCACCCGCGCGCTTAGACTCCAAATG